>NZ_JAOCLR010000027.1:0-62678 GCF_029845405.1 Pigmentiphaga sp. GD03639 | reverse complement strand
GATCGCCGAGCCGCCGGAGCGACAGCTCTACCTGAGTCTTAGCAGCGTTACTGACAGTCCGCTTTTATGATCATCAACGATGCCTTTTCCCTGAATGATCGCTCCGTCAACTCCTTCTGCTTTCGTGCGATATCGATGAACATCCGGAAACCGTTCGGACCCGGATATTCCCGTGCGTCCGATCCTGGTCGCGCACGCCCAACTACTGCCCAGAGGCCCGCAATCTGCCTCGACCCAATAGCCTTCGTATTCTTCCCGTCTCATGTTGCCTCCGGGTAATGAACGCAGCGAGTGACCAAGCCCGAGCGAGGTCAGCTTCCATTTCCACCGTCGGACTGAAGGCGGTCCCGTTGGCGCGCATCCTCATCGCGCTTGTCTTGATCCGATTTGGACATATCGTCCGCATCCTCGTTGGGTTGGGGTTGTGCTTGAGGAACTTCTTTCTCGACCGGCTTATCCGTCTCAGTAGGCTTGCTGCCTAGAGTCCAGTTGGACCGCTTAAAGAGTGAAGAAAGTTCGTTGGTTTTCATGCTGGTACCTCGGTCGTTTCATGGCGGTTCACCATGTCTTCACCATACGCGGGTGGCATTGAATAACCTACGCCTCATTTGAAACAGATCGAGGGAGAAAGGAGAGACAACGACGGGTCCGGTCTTGCGTCAGCTGCGCAGGCTTCAGCTCTTTCAGCCGGGAGAGGGGAAGCGGGGGCGGTATCGCATATCATGCCCCGCTCGTGGATAGATCGGTTATGTGGCTCATGGCCATCAGCTTGGGGCTGCATGGATATACAGTGTACCCATACCGCGGCATGCTGATCTGCGGGGATGCTTCACCGTTCCGCGTTCATGCTGTCTTGCGCAAAGGCACGACAGTCGCTGGCGACCGGAAACCTTCCGGGTTCGGCAGCCACGCCTCGGGGTCGCCGAGTATCTTAGTAAGGTGTTCGCCCAGCAGATCGAATGCTGCCTTCCGCTGGGGCATCATCTTCTGGCGCTGGTACGTACGAGTGACCTTCTTTGCCTCCCGGTGGTTCAGGCATCGATCGATCACCTCGCTCGGCACGCCGGCCTCGCCCATGATAGTGGAGGCGGTGCGCCGTAGGTCGTGCTGCGTCCAGTGGCCACCAGGCAGGTCGAGAACCGTTGCGTTCTTGCGGCCCTTAACCGGCTTTGCCCTCGTCTGCCGGTCGGTCAAGCGCCGAGTGACCTCCTTTTCTGAAACATGTGTGCCTTCCTTTCGGCCCTCGAAGACATACTTGTCACCGGCAATGAACTCGAGCCGTCTCCAAACGGCCATTGCAAAGCTACTCAGGTGGACGACGTGGGCCTCGTCGTTCTTCGCGATCGCGGCGAGTATCAGCCATTGAGCCCTGACCTTGGAAACGTCTCGAGGTTGCATCGAAGCGATCTCAATGGCGCGGCCGGCTGTTGCAAGAGTCCACCATATCGCCAGCTCGGTACGGATCGGAAGCACCCGGCGCTTGGCGACGTAATACCGCGACCCTCCCTCCGGCGGCTTGGCCAGCGCATCGCGCACCATGACCAGTTCCTCATCCGACAGAACTCGATCGCCCTCATTGTCGGTGCCGCCGGCGTCCTTTCTGGTGATCGCCGCAGTGGGGTCGCCCTGCATCCACTCTCGCGCGACCGCGAAGCGGAACATCTGTCGCAGTTCCCCCAGCACGAGGTTGGCGGTACGCATTTTGCCGCCATCGCGAGCGCCATCGATGCTCTTCATGATCTGGCCCCGCCGGACCTGAAAGAGCGGGATGGAGCCGATCTGCGGCCCGACGTAAATGTCGTACCGACTTTGAATCGATGCCCGGTCGTTCTCGTTGGTGCGGTTCCTCTCGACGTGTTTCTCGAACCAGACCTTGAACAGCTCACCGACCGTGGCCGGAGCCTGCTCGCCTTCTTTGTCGAGCAAGGCGCCCGCGCCGGCCGGGTCAAGGCCCTTCGCTATCAATGAACGGCGCTCGGCAGCTTTGGTCCTCGCGTCCTGCAAGGACAGGTCCGGGTATGACCCCAGATACACCCGAGGGCGCTTTCCTGTGACCGGGCTGACGAGGCGGACCGCCCACAGCTTTGACCCATCCGGGCGCACGCGCAGCGCCAGGCCTCCACCGTCGGTCAGCTCGTATTCTTTCGTGCGCGGTTTTGCGGTTAAGATCGCCCGGTCCGTGAGCTTATTCGTTGCCATGCCAGATCGTCAGATAGCCTCGTAGTGGACCAATAGTGGACCACCGTGCAGCGGCTTAAGGCAACCCATGCCGAACCATCCCGAACTGAATTCCCGAATAACCCTTTGAAAACAAACAATAAAAAAATTATCCGCGAACTGTCGCGAACCATAGCAAACACATGTCAACTTGCTTTGGGAGCAGAGGGTCGCGAGTTCGAATCCCGCCGCCCCGACCAATGAAATCAAGGCCTTAGACGCTTTCACGCGTCTAAGGCCTTTGTCTTGTCCGGCTGGTGGGTAAACCAATGGGTACATCGCCGCGAAAACATGGGCTGGCTGGCGGACCGCCGCAAAGGAAGTCCAGAGGCGCACGCCCGGTTCGCAGACTGAGTCGTCAACGGTCTCCCCACACCTCCCGTGCCGTCTCCAGCACCAGCTTCAGCTTGTCGCGCTGGGCCGCCACGGCGATGTCATTGCCGTGCACCGTACTGGCAAAGCCGCACTGCGGCGACAGCGCGAGCTGTTCCAGTGGTGCATGGCGCGCGGCCTCGTCGATGCGGCGTTTCAAGTCGTCCTTGGACTCCAGTGCGCCGAACTTCGTGCTGACCAGGCCAAGCACGGCGATCTTGCCCTTGGGCAGGAAGCGCAACGGCCGGAAGTCGCCGCTGCGGTCGTCGTCGTATTCCAGGAAGTAGGCGTCGACGTTCATCTCGGCCAGCAGGGCCTCGGCCACCGGCTCGTAGCCGCCGCTGGCGGCGAAGGTGCTCTTGAAATTGCCCCGGCACAGGTGGATGGCCAGGACCATGCCTTCGGGCTTGTAGGCCGCGACCTTGTTGATGAACCGGGCGTAGCGGTGCGGCAGTTCGTCGGGATCGTCGCCCCGGCCGGAGGCGGCGGCGCGCATGCGGGCGTCGCACAGATAGGCCAGGTTGGTGTCGTCGAGCTGCACGTAGCGGCATCCGGCGGCCGCGAGCGATTTCAGTTCATCGCCGTAGGCGCGGGCGACGTCGTCGTAGAAGTCGGGATCGAGTTCGGGGTAGTGCTTCGCGCTGATGCCGGCGCGGCCGCCGCGGAAGTGCAGCATGGTCGGCGATGGGATCGCCACCTTGCCGACGCTACCGGGCGACAACTGGCCTTGCAGGTATTCGAAGTCGGCGCGCTGGATGTCGGCCACGTGGCGCACCTTGTCGACCACGCTGATGACGGGCGGCGCGAGTTCGATCTTGCCGTCGGCGCGCTGCACCGCGACCGGCTCGCCGCTGGACACGCCGCCCAGCCGGCGCAGGAAGTCGACGTGGAAATAGGTCCGGCGGAACTCGCCGTCGGTGATGCTTTTCAGGCCGACGTCTTCCTGGAACCTGACGATTTCGGCGATGGCGCGGTCTTCGACGCGCCGCAGTTCCTCGGCCGTGATCTCGCCCTTGGCATGGCGGTCGCGCGCCTGGATCAGGTAAACGGGGCGCAGAAAGCTGCCGACGTGGTCGGCGCGGAACGGGGGGTTCAGGGGCAGGCTCATGTTCTTACCTCGCTTGCTGGCGCAGGATCCGGGCGGCGGCCACCATGTTGGTCAGCGCGGGGATGACCTCGGCCCACTGGCGGGTCTTCAGGCCGCAGTCCGGGTTGACCCACAGGCGTTCGGCCGGCACGCGCTCGGCCGCCTTGCGCATCAGTTGCACGATATGCGCCTCGGTCGGGATGTTGGGCGAATGGATGTCGTAGACGCCGGGCCCGATCTCGTTCGGGTACTTGAAGTCGTCGAAGGCATCCAGCAGTTCCATGTCCGAGCGCGAAGTCTCGATGGTGATCACGTCGGCGTCCATGTCGGCGATGGCGTGGATGATGTCGTTGAACTCCGAATAGCACATGTGGGTATGGATCTGGGTCTCGTCGCCCACGCCGTTGGCGGCGATGCGGAACGATTCAACCGCCCAGTCCAGGTATTCCCGCCATTGCGCGCGGCGCAGCGGCAGCCCCTCGCGCAGCGCGGCCTCGTCGATCTGGATCACGCGGATGCCGGCACGCTCCAGGTCCTGCACTTCGGCGCGGATGGCCAGCGCAAGCTGGCGGCACGACACCGAGCGCGGCTGGTCGTCGCGCACGAAGGACCAGTTCAGGATGGTGACCGGGCCGGTCAGCATGCCCTTCATCGGCTTGTCGGTCAGCGACTGCGCGTACCTGATCCATTCGACGGTCATCGCCCGGGGACGGCTGATGTCGCCGAACAGGATGGGGGGCTTCACGCAGCGGGACCCGTAGGACTGCACCCAGCCGAACTGGCTGAACACATATCCTTCGAGCTGTTCGCCGAAGTACTCGACCATGTCGTTGCGTTCGGCTTCGCCATGCACCAGCACGTCCAGGCCCAGGGCTTCCTGCTCGCGCACGCTGCGGCCGATCTCGGCCCGCATGGCGGCCAGGTAGCCGGCCTCGTCCAGCGCGCCGGCCTTGTACTGGCTGCGCGCCTGGCGGATCTCGGCGGTCTGCGGGAATGAACCGATGGTGGTGGTCGGGAAGGCCGGCAGCTTCAGCAGGGCGGACTGCTTCGCGGCCCGTTCGGCGTAGGCATGCTGTCGCCGTCCCATGTCGGCCGTCAGGCTCGCGACGGCTTTCTTGACGGTCGGATTGTTCACGCGCGGCGATGCCCGCCGCGCCTCGATCGCGGCATGATTGGCGGATAACGCCGCCTGCGCCGCGGCACGCCCCTCGCGCAGCGCTATCGCCAGCACGTTGAGTTCGTCGAGTTTCTGCAGCGCGAAAGCCAGCCACTGCTTGACCTCGGCATCCAGCTTCTGTTCGCTGTCCAGGTCCACCGGCACGTGCAGCAGCGAGCAGGACGGCGCGATCCACAGGCGCTCGCCCAGCTGCGCGGCCACCGGCACCAGCCAGTCCAGCACGCCATCCAGGTCGGTCTTCCAGATGTTGCGGCCGTTGATCACGCCCAGCGACACCACGCGATCGGCCGGCAGGCCGGCGATCAGCGGCTCGACTTCCCCGCGCGCGTTGACCGTGTCCAGGTGCACGCCCTGCACGGGCAGTTCGCACACCAGCGGCAGGTTCTCCTGGAGCTGGCCGAAATACGTGGCCAGCAGCAGCTTCACCGGGCCGCCGGCGAACGCGGCATAGGCGGTGCGGAAGGCCTCGCGCCAGGCGGGAGCCAGTTCGGTGACCAGCACCGGCTCGTCGATCTGCACCCATTCGGCTCCCTGAGCGGCCAGCGTGGCCAGCAGTTCGACGTACGCGGGCAACAGGCGCGGCAACAGCGCGAGCTTGTCGGAGTCGTCCTTGGCCTTGCCCAGCCACAGGTAGGTGACCGGGCCGATGACGACCGGCTTGCCCTTGACGCCTTGCGCGCGGGCCTCGGCCAGTTGTTCGACGTAGCGCGAGGCGTCCAGCTTGAACGTCGTGTCGGCCGTGAACTCGGGGACGATGTAGTGGTAGTTCGTATCGAACCACTTCGTCATTTCGCCGGCGGCAACCCCGCCGCAGCACGCGGCATGTTCTTCCGCGGCCCCGGCCGAGCGGCCGCGCGCGACGCGAAAGTAATTGTCCAGCGCATCGCCATGAAAGCCTTGCACGCGCGCCGGCAGGTTGCCCAGCGTGAAGCTCATGTCCAGCACCTGGTCGTAGAACGCGAAATCGCCTACCGGCGCCAGGTCCAGGCCCTTCTGGCTGGCCCAGTTCAACTGGCGCAGCCTCGCGCCGAGCGCCTTCAGCTCGTCGCGCGAGGACTCGCCCCTCCAGTAGCGCTCGAGCCCGAACTTGAGTTCGCGCTTGGCGCCGATGCGCGGAAAACCTAGGTTGTGAGTGGTGACCATGTGAACTGCCATCCAATGAATGAGTGCGCGAAACGACGCGGGAAGGCAGTCATGATAGGGACATCGATCAATGAAATAAAATGGCATTATTTCATCTATCCATTATATTTATTCATTCATTGCCGGGTACCCCCATGCTCGAACGCATACACCTCGTCATCATCCGGGAAGTCGACCGCCTGGGATCGCTGACCGCCGCCGCCGGCACGCTGCATCTGACGCAATCCGCGCTCAGCCACACCGTCAAGAAGATCGAGCAACAACTGGGCACGCCGATCTGGGACCGCGAAGGCCGCAGCCTGCGGCTGACCCAGGCCGGCCAGTACCTGCTCGCGCTGGCCGAGCGGCTGCTGCCGCAGTTCGAGCACGCCGAGTCGCGCATGAAGCAGTACGCGGCGGGCGAGCGCGGCACCCTGCGCATCGGCATGGAATGCCATCCGTGCTACCAGTGGCTGCTCAAGGTGGTGTCGCCCTATCTGGCGCGCTGGCCCGACGTGGACGTGGACGTCAAGCAACGCTTCCAGTTCGGCGGCATCGGCGCCCTGTTCGGCTACGACATCGACATCCTCGTCACGCCCGACCCGCTCAGGCGCCCTGGCCTGCGCTTTGATCCGGTGTTCGATTACGAGCAGGTGCTGGTCGTGGCGGAGAACCATCCCTTCGCCACGCTGCGCTACGTCAAGCCCGACCAACTCGCGGACGAGACGCTGATCACCTACCCGGTCGAGACCGACCGCCTCGACATCTACAACCAGTTCCTGCGCCCCGCCGGCGTCGCGCCGCGCCGGCACAAGACCATCGAGACGACGGACATCATGCTGCAGATGGTGGCCAGCAACCGCGGAGTGGCGGCCTTGCCGCGCTGGCTGGCCGAGGAATACGCCGACCGCATGCCCGTGGCGAGCGTGAAGCTGGGCAAGGACGGCATCGCCAAGCAGATCTTCCTGGGCACGCGCGAGGCCGACGCCGGCATCGACTACCTGGCTTCGTTCGTGGCCTACGCGCGGGGGTCGATGGCGCAGGCGCCGCGTCCGCGACGCTGATCGCGACGGCGGGGCGGTATCGCCGACTGGACCGGAAAGTGTTACAAGATGCTTCCGAAATAATCAACAAGAGGACAGTCGCATGCCCGCCCCCAATCTCCCGGCTTTCCGCATCTTCGCGGCTCGCCTGCGATCGGCATTCGCCGTCGCGGCGCTGGCCTTGCTCGTCGTCAGTTGCGGGGGGTCCGGCAGCCAGCCGGCCGCCAAGGCGGACATCACCCTGCTCGTCTACATGATGGGCACCAACCTCGAAAGCGAAAACGGCGCGGCCACCGGCAACATCGCCGAGATGCAGAGCGTCGCGCCCAGTGACCGGGTGAACGTCGTGCTGACCTCCGGCGCCGCCGACAAGGATGGCTGGCGCACCGTACAGCGCAAGCGCGTACGCGGCCAGCAGGTCGAATTGCTGGACGACCTGGGCGCCGTGGACATGGGCAGCGCCCAGACCTTGCGGGACTTCCTCGCCTGGGGCATGAAGACCTACCCGGCCGAACGAACCATGCTCGTGCTATGGGACCACGGCGGCGGCCCCAACCGGGGCATAGGTTCCGACCCGTTCACCAACAACGCGCTGTCGCTGGACGACATACGCGGCGCGCTGGCCCCCGCCACCCAGGCTTCCGGGCGCAAGCTCGCCCTGGTAGGCTTCGATGCCTGCCTGATGGGCTCGGTGGAAGTCGGGCAGGCCCTGGCTCCCTATGCGGACTACATGATCGCGTCGCAGGAGCTCGAGCCCGGCACCGGCCAGGACTGGGCCGCGCTGGTGTCGCACCTGACCCGGTCCCCCACGGACAGCACCGAAGCCTTCGGCCGCACCATCGTCGACGCTTTCATCGCCAAGCAGCTGAAGGAAGATCCCGCGGCCGAAGCCACGCTGTCGCTGGTGGACCTGAGCCGGATAGGCGAAGTTGGCGCCGCGCTGGCCGACATCGGCGCCACGCTGAACGGGCAACTGGCCGCCGACCCGGTGCAGACCTGGCTGGACATCGCCGAGGCCCGCGCCAAGGCATTCATCTTCGGCTCGGTCCTGCTGTCCCCCGGCCCCGCGGAACTGGTCGACCTGCGCATGTTCGACTGGAACGGCATCAGGCTGGCCGACGGACAGCGGGAAAGACTGACGCAAGCCCTGGAGCGCGCGGTGGTCCACCAGAAGCACACCGCGGCCTTCTCCAACCTGGCCGGCCTGACGTTCTACCTGCCGCAGCGCGTCGCCGAGACATCGGCCGACACGAAGACCTACGCCTCGCTGGCCTTCCTGCCCGAGGCGCAGCGCGGCTTCATCCGGCAGCATTCCGACGTCGGCACCGACAATACCAAGCTGCCGCTGCCCACCGTCGGCGCCATCGACTGGCACGATGGCTCGCCGACCGCCCCGACCTCGGTCGACGCGCCCTTGAATGCCGTGGACCGGGCGCTCGTGGCCCGCGATTTCGCCGCGGTCCAGGACGCTTCCGGCTGGATCACCGCCATCAAGCCGCTGACGGACAGCACCGTCGACAAGCTTGTCGATCCGTCTTTCATGCAAGGCTGGTTCAACCTGGACGACGCCGGCACGCCCATCTATTTTTCCGCGCTTCCCGACGGCATGCGCTTTGCGGTCGACGCTCCCGAGAACTTCCTGATTCCCGTCACGCTGCACATTCCCCCGCCCAGTGACGCCGATGATGACGACAACCTGCAGCGGGGCCTCCTGATCGTATCGGACGCCGCCGAACCAGGCGTCCTGCGCATCACCGGGTTCCTGAGCGCACTGGCGAACAACAACTCCGCCGGGGTGGCACGCCCCCAAGGCCTGCCGGAGAATGCCCGCGCGCAACCCCTCTGGCTGGTGCAGGACGAGAACGACCTCGGCCACTGGATCGCGCCGCCAGCCGCCGCCGACGTGCCGTTCGTGCCCATCACCCCGGGCCAGCGGATCTCCCGTGGAACGCGCGAGCCGCTGCCCGCGGGTGCCAAGGCTCGCCTGGGCATCGTGGACGTGCGGGGCTGGATCAGCCTGAATCCGCTTATCTATTGAACGTGGCGACGCTCGGGGGGCAGCCCGGGTGGGAAGGCGGCTGCCACCGGCCGCCCGCGCGGCGCGACCGGTTCCTTGGGCGGATACCGGCGCGCGGAGCCGGAAGGCTCAGCCGAAACGGCCGGTGATGTAGTCTTCCGTCGCCTTCTTGGTCGGCTTGATGAAGATCTGGTCCGTCACGCCGAATTCGACCAGTTCGCCCAGGTACATGTAGGCGGTGTAGTCGGAACAGCGCGCCGCCTGCTGCATGTTGTGGGTAACGATGACCACCGTGTAGTCGTTCTTCAGTTCGGCGATCAGTTCCTCGATCTTGGCCGTGGAGATCGGGTCCAGGGCCGAGCACGGTTCGTCCAGCAGCAGGACCTCGGGCTTGATGGCGATGCCGCGCGCGATGCACAGGCGCTGCTGCTGCCCGCCCGACAGGCTGTGGCCGCTCTGGTGCAGCTTGTTCTTGGCTTCTTCCCACAGCGCGGCCTTGGTCAGGGCCCATTCCACCCGCTCGTCCATCTCGCCCTTGCTCAGGTTCTCGAACAGGCGCACGCCGAAGGCGATGTTGTCGTAGATGCTCATCGGGAACGGCGTGGGCTTCTGGAACACCATGCCGACCTTGGCGCGGATCAGCGAGATGTCCATCTTCGAGGTCAGCAGGTTCTCGCCGTCCATGTTGATCTGGCCTTCCGCGCGTTGCTCGGGATAGAGCTCGAACATGCGGTTGAAGGTGCGCAGCAGCGTCGACTTGCCGCAGCCCGACGGACCGATGAAGGCCGTGACCTGCTTCTCGGGAATCTGCATGCTGACGTTTCGCAGGGCGTGGAATTTCCCGTAGTAGAAGTTCAGGTTCTTGACTTCCAGCTTGGGATTCGAAATGTTGACGATGTTTTCCATGGCGTGTCCGGTTTGTCGCGGGCGTCAGGCGGCCTGTTTGCGGAACATGATGCGAGCAATGATGTTGATGGCCAGGACCAGCAGCGTGATCAGCGTCGCGCCGGCCCAGGCCAGGCGCTGCCAGTCGGCGAAGGGGCTCATCGCGAACTGGAAGATCGTGACGGGCAGGTTGGCCATGGGAGCGTTCATGTTGAACGACAGGAACTGGTTGTTCAGCGCGGTGAACAGCAGCGGCGCGGTCTCGCCGGCGATGCGGGCCACGGCCAGCAGGATGCCGGTGACGATACCCGAACGCGCGGCGCGATAGCACACCATGGTGATCATCTTCCAGTGCGGGCAGCCCAGCGCGATGCAAGCCTCGCGCAGGCTGTTGGGCACCAGCTTGAGCATGTCGTCGGTGGTGCGGACCACGACCGGGATCACGATCACGGCCAGGGCCAGCGTGCCCGCCCAGCCCGAGAAGTGCTGGATGCGCGCGACGAACACGGTATAGATGAACAGGCCGATCACGATCGACGGCGCGGACAGCAGCACGTCGTTGATGAAGCGCGTGGCCGGGGCCAGCCAGCCGCGCTGGCCGTACTCGGCCAGGTAGGTGCCGGCCAGGATGCCGATGGGCGTGCCGATCAGCGTGCCCATGCCGGCCATCATGACGCTGCCCAGCAGCGCGTTGAGCAGGCCGCCGTTCTGCCCCGGAGGAGGCGTGATCTCGGTGAACAGCGCGGGCGATATCGCCGCGGCGCCCTTGGACAGCAAGGTCAGGATGATCCAGAACAGCCAGAAGAGACCGAACACCAGGGCGACCGCCGACAGGGTCAGCATGACCTTGTTGGTCAGCCGGCGGCGGCGGTAGACGGAGTTCTGCATGGTGATGACGGACATCGCGGCTCCTTAGGACCGGGCGCCTTCGCTCTTCGCCAGGCGCAGCAGCAGGAGCTTCGAGCAGGCGAGCACGATGGTGGTGATGAGGAAGAGGATCAGGCCCAGTTCGATCAGCGCCGACAGGTGCACGTCGTCGGAGGCTTCGGCGAATTCGTTGGCCAGGGACGAGGCGATCGAGTTGCCCGGCGCGAACAGCGAGCCGGACAGCCGGTAGGCGTTGCCGATGACGAAGGTCACGGCCATGGTCTCGCCCAGCGCGCGGCCCAGCCCCAGCATGATGCCGCCGACCACGCCGACCTTGGTGAACGGCAGCACCACGCGGGAAACGACTTCCCAGGTGGTCGCGCCCAGCCCGTAGGCCGACTCCTTCAGCATGGCCGGCACGAGTTCGAACACGTCGCGCATCACGGCGGTGATGAAGGGAATGATCATCACCGCCAGGATGATGCCGGCGGTGAAGACGCCTATGCCGAAGGCCGGCCCCTGGAACAGGATGCCGGCCCCCGGAATGTTGCCCAGCGTGGCGATCAGGAAGGGCTGCACGTACTGCTTGAACAGCGGGGCGAAGATGAACAGGCCCCACATGCCGTAGATGATGGAGGGAATCGCCGCCAGCATTTCGACGGCGGTGCCCAGCGGCCGGCGCAGCCAGGTGGGCGACAGCTCCGTCAGGAAGAGCGCGATGCCGAACGACACCGGCACCGCGATCAGCAGCGCGATGGCCGAGGTGACGAGCGTGCCGACGATGGGCACCAGCGCGCCGTATTCATTGTTGACCGGGTCCCATTCGGAGGACCACAGGAACGAGACGCCGTATTTCTCGAGCGTGATCTGGCTGCCCAAGACCAGCGACACCAGGATGGCGGCCAGCAGGCTCAGCACGGCAAAGGCGAAGAACCGGGTCAGGTTCTTGAACAACGCGTCCATGGCCGCGTTACGGTTTTTCTTCATCGGGGGCGTATTCCCGGTAGTAGTCGGCTCGGAGGAAGAATTTCCTCGAATCTCGCCCGAAATGTTATCAAGGACCGCGCTCATGGGAGTTTCCGGAAAGGGAGACAGGTCGACCCCGGGGGCCAGGAGACGCGAAAAACGGGGCGGACGACTCCGCCCGGCCCCGTTTCACGCCACTATGGCACCTCGGCGGATCAGTACAGCGACTTGCCGCTGGCGTCCTTGATGTCGGACTTCCACAGCGAACGGATCTGCGTCGTCACCGCGTCGGGCAGCGCCACGTAGTCCAGTTCCGAAGCGGACTTCTTGCCGTTCTTGAAGGCCCAGTCGAAGAACTTCAGGACTTCGGCGCCTTGCGTCGGCTTGTCCTGAGCCTTGTGCATCAGGATGAAGGTGGCGCTGGTGATGGGCCAGCTCTTCTCGCCCGGCTCGTTGTTCAGGATCACGCCCATGCCCGGCGCGCTCTTCCAGTCGGCATTCGCGGCGGCGGCGGCGAAGGCGGCCTCTTCCGGCTGGACGAACTTGCCGTCCTTGTTCTGGACCTGGCCGTGCGCCAGCTTGTTCTGCTTGGCGTAGGCGTATTCGACGTAGCCGATGGCGCCGGGGAACTGCTTGACGTAGTTGGCGACGCCTTCGTTGCCCTTGCCGCCCTGGCCGGCGGGCCACTTGACGGCCTTGCCTTCACCCACGGACGACTTCCAGTCGGCGGAAACCTTGGACAGGTAGTTGGTCCAGCCGAAGGTCGTGCCCGAACCGTCCGAGCGGTGGACGACGATGATGTCGGCGGCAGGCAGGTTCACGCCGGGGTTCAGCTTGGCGATGGCCTCGTCGTTCCACTTCTTGACCTTGCCCAGGTAGATGTCGGCCAGCAGCGCGCCGGTGAACTTCAGTTGGCCGGGCTGGATGCCTTGCAGGTTGACCACGGGGACGATGCCGCCGATCACGGCCGGGAACTGGACCAGGCCGTTCTTGGCCAGGTCTTCACCGCTCATCGGATCATCCGACGCGCCGAAATCCACGGTCTTGGCGATGATCTGCTTCTGGCCGCCGCCCGAACCGATGGACTGGTAGTTCACCGTGTTGCCCGTGGCAGCCTTGTAGTCCGAGGCCCACTTGGCATAGATGGGATAGGGGAACGACGCGCCGGCACCGGTGATGTCGGCAGCGTGCGCGGACAACGCGGCAACGCCCAGCACGACGCCCACCGACACTTGCTTGAATACGAGTTTGAACATTTGCAGGTCCTCTGCTTTGTGGGAGGTAAAACTCACGACGGCGTCAGATTACGTAGCAAATATGACATGACCATGACAGCACACATGACGGTCATGGAACTGGATATGTAGAATCATTAACGATTCTCATTCATAAAAAAATGATGCCTGCTCCCGTGCCCGAACAATGGCATGTCCCCGCGATGACCGCCTCGCTGTCCATCAGCGGTGGCATATTGCGCATGGATCAAGACCAGGCCATTACCGAGCAGAACGACGCCGGCTTGAAGCTGGTCCTGCTGCTGGGCGGGGAGCTGCGTTATTCGATGCAAAAACACCGCCAGATAGGCCTCAAGGGCCCCGCGGTCCACCTCAGCCTGAGCCGCAGCCCGTTCATGGTCAGCCATGCCTTCCATGCCGCCTCGCCGCTGCACTACGTGGCCGTGCGCATGCCCGAGGAAGCGCTGCAGGAAGGCCTGGACCTCGACATCGGACGGCATGCCCGCCAGCGCAACGGCACCGACACCCCGTTTTTCCTCGACCGGCAGGCCAACCGGATCCTGCAGGCCCTGGGCCGGCAATTGCTGGCCTGCCCCCTGCGCGGGAACCTGCGTGATCTCTACCTGGCCGGCAAGGCGCTGGAATTGACCGCCACCGTGCTGGCCGGCCTGGAACTGATTCCCGCCGCCAGCCCGGCCCAGGCCGATGCGCTCATGCTGTCGCCGCGCCAGCTCGACGCGCTGCACGAGGCCCGCGCGCGGCTGCTCGAACAGCTTTCCGATCCGCCCGGCCTGGCGGCCCTGGGTCGCCAGGTCGGCCTGAACGTCACGACGCTGACGCGGGGGTTCCGGGCCGTGTTCGGCTGCAGCGTCTATCAATTCGTGCGCGACCAGCGTCTCGAACTCGCCTATCGCATGCTGGCCGCCGGCCGATGCACCGTGGCCCAGGCCGCGTTTGCCGCCGGCTACAGCGATTCGCATTTCTCCAAGGCTTTCCAGAAACGTTTCGGCATCGCGCCGCGCGGACTGCGCCGCTAGCCCGCGGATACGCCCGATCGCCAGATTGATACCGGCAACCGCCAATTCGTCCCCGGCGCCCTCCCTAGAATTGTTGAGATTGATTCTCAATTCAAGAAAGGGAGAGGGTCTCCGTGGATATCCGCAAGCCATTTCATTCCCGGCCTGGCGCCTTCCGACCCGGCCCGGCCCGCACCGCGCTGGCCTCGGCCATCATGCTGCTGGGCGCCGGTGTCCATGCCCAGGCCGTCCCCGAGCCGCCGGCCAGCATGCTGCCCGCGGTGACCGTCACCGGCGGCGCGGACACGCCGTCGTCCTTGCTCAAGACGTCGCAGTCCGCCAAGGAAACGCCGCAGTCGATCACCGTCATCGACCGCGAGCGCATGCAGCAGCAGAACCTGCAGACGCTGGAGGAAGTGCTGCAGCAGGCGCCCGGGATCACCGTCCAGCCCTATCAGCAGCTCACCACGGGCTACTACGCCCGTGGCTTCAAGATCGACTCCTTCCAGCAGGACGGCGTGCCCGTGCTCATGGGCCAGACGGCCAGTGCGCCGGAAGACATGGGCATGTACGAACGGGTGGAAATCGTGCGCGGCGCCAACGGCCTGCTCCAGGGCACGGGCAACCCGGCCGCCACCGTCAACCTCGTGCTCAGGCGGGCGCCGCGGCGGTTCGAGGCGCGCGGCGCGCTGACCGCCGGCAGCTGGAACCGCTACCGCGCCGAAGCGGACGTGGGCGGCCCGGTGAACGAAAGCGGCAGCCTGCGCGCAAGGCTGGTGGCCAGCCATGAGGACCGCGATTTCTTCTACGACGTGGCAGGCCAGAAGTCCACCAATCTGTACGGCACGGCTGAACTCGACCTGGGCCCCGCCACCGTGCTGTCGGTGGGTGTCCATCACCAACGCATCCGTTCCATCACCAACATGGCCGGGGTTCCCTTCTATCGCGACGGCCGCGATATCGGCCTGCCGCGCTCGACCTACCTGGATGTCGCCTGGGACCGCTTCGACTGGGACAACACGCGGCTGTTCGCCGGCCTGGAGCATGCGTTCGACAACGGCTGGACCGCCAGGCTCAACGTCAACCACCTGACGGGCGACGCCGACCTGAAATATGCCGGCGCCAATGGCGCGGTCGATCCCGCGACGGGCACCGGTCCGCGCCTGACCGGCGGCGCCTATGAATTCGAGAACCGCCAGACCAGCGCCGACGGTTACCTGAACGGCCCCTTCACCTTGTTCGGCCGGCGGCACGAGGCGCTGGTCGGGATCAACCACCTGCGCACCAGCACCGAGCAGTTCTCCGCCAGTTTCCTGGCGCCGATCGGCGTGCCGGTGGACGTATGGAAATGGGATCCGCGCAGCGTGCCCGAACCGGCGGTCGGTCCCTACGCGTCGCGCGGGCCGACGCGCATGGTCCAGTCGGGCATCTATGCGATGGGCCGGTTTTCGCTGGCCGATCCTCTCAAGCTGATCCTGGGGGGACGGGTGAGCCGATGGAAGCAGGACACCGCCTCCGCCAGTTCCCGGCTCAGCAGCGAGTTCACGCCCTATGGCGGCCTGGTCCTTGACATCACGCCGCAGTGGGCGCTCTACGCCAGCTACGCACAGGTCTTCCAGCCCCAGACACAGACCACGTGGGAGGGCGGCATGCTGGATCCGGTCCAGGGAAGCAACCGGGAAGTCGGCATCAAGGGCGGCCTGCTGGAAGGGCGGCTGGATGCCAGCCTGGCCCTCTTCAACATCCGGCAGCGCAACCGCGCGCAGACCGACCCCGCGCATCCTTGCGCGGGCGCGGTCTGCTACTACATCGCTGGCGGCGAAGTCGAGAGCCGCGGGATCGAGGCGGAAGTCAACGGCCGGGTCATGCCGGGGCTGGACCTGTCGCTGGGCTATACCTACAACGCCACGGAGTACCTGAAGGATGCTCAGTCGCAGGGACAGCCCTTCGCCCGCTTCACGCCCAAGCACATCTTCAGGCTCTGGACGAATACCGTACTGCCCGGAAACGATGGCCGGCTCAGCGCGGGCGTGGGCATCCAGGCGCAAAGCGCCTACACCGTGCAGTCCGGCGGCGTGACCCTGCGCCAGGGCGGCTATGCCCTGGCCAGCCTGCGGATCGGCTACCGCATCAACAAACACATGAGCGCGGCGCTGCACGTCAACAACCTATTCGACCGGCGCTACTACCAGAGCCTGTCCGGCACCAGTTGGAACAACCGCTACGGCGAACCCCGCAGCGTGGCGCTGACGCTGCGCATGGAGTACTAGGGTGCCGGCTCCGCACTGGCCCCTGCGCACCGGCCTGGCCGTCCTGGGCGCCCCCGCGGCCGCCATCGGGCTGGCGATCGCCATCGCGCGCCGGGCGCCGCTGGACGATGCGCTGGACCGGCTGTATGCCGGCATGTTCATCGGCGTGCTGGCGCAGTTGCTGTTGCTGGGCGGCAGCCTGCTCCTGGGCACACGCGCAGCCGTGCCCATGCGCCGCGCCGTGGCCGTCACCCACGCGTGGGCCGGCATGATCGTGGGCCTCGTGCTGTTCGTGGTCTGCCTGACCGGCGTGTTCGCCGTGCTCAAGCAGGAAGTCCGCTATTGGGAGATGCCATCCGAGCGGCAGGCCCCCGCCCCGCGACCCGACCTGGACGCCCTGCTGCATGCGGGCCAGGCGCGATTCGGCGATGCCGCATCGTTGATGATCCAGTTGCCGGACGGCCTGCGGCGCCATGCCATCGTGGCCTCCGCCGGCGGCCGGCCGGCCACCGGCCAGGCCGCGCTGGTCCTGCGCGCCGACGATGCCCGTCCCATGCCCGCCACCCGTGGCGGCGCGGCGGAGCTGCTGGTCACGCTGCACAACACCCTGCACGCGGGCTTTCCGGGGCGGGTGGTCGTCAGCCTGTTCGGCTTCGCGCTGGCCTTCCTGGTCGTGGGCGGTGTGGCCAACCATCCCCGCCGGTCCCCCGGACTGCTGCGCCTGCGCATCGGCGCAGATGTCCGGACGCTGGCGCTGGACGTCCACAAGCTGCTGGGGCTCTGGCTGTCGCCGCTCCTGCTGCTGATCGCGGTGACGGGCATCTTCTCGGGCCTGGGCGCGCTGGCGACCGTCAACCTGGCGCCCCACGCCTTCCCCGACGACCCGCGCCGGGCCATGCAGGCGCTGATGGACAATGCTTCCTTCCCCGCGCTGGGGCAGCCCGCCGCCATGTCCAGCCTGAACGCCCTGGTCGACAGGCACCGGCAGGCCCATCCCGGATTCCAGGTGGAAAGCGTCGCCATCCTGCATTGGGGCGATGCACAGGCCTACGCCACTCTGCGCGGCCACGGCGCCGGCCAGTTGAGCACCGGCGTGTTCGAGCGCTTCCACTACCGTCTGCGCGACGGCGCGCTGCTGCGCCACGATAGCGCGGCGCAGCGTGGGCCCTGGACCCAGGCGTTCATCGCCATCCAGCCCCTGCACTTCGCGCAGTACGGCGGCACGGCCAGCCGCTGGCTGCATGCGGCGGGCGGCATGGCCGCCGCGCTGCTGGCCGCCTCCGGCACCTGGCTCT
Organism: Pigmentiphaga sp. GD03639; assembly: GCF_029845405.1. NCBI lineage: Bacteria > Pseudomonadati > Pseudomonadota > Betaproteobacteria > Burkholderiales > Alcaligenaceae > Pigmentiphaga > Pigmentiphaga sp. GD03639. The sequence goes on along the minus strand of NZ_JAOCLR010000027.1, from coordinate 45,130 downwards.
GGCTGCGGCGGCGGGCAACGCCGGACCGTCCGCTGGCCTGGCCGAGGCGGATCGCACAAGGCGTCTGCCTGGGGTTGACGCTCTCGTGCAGCGTGCTCCTGGCCATGACCTGCCTGACGCCGGACGCCATGCCGGACCGGCCGGCGCTGCAAGCGTGGGCCTTATGGGGCTCCTGGCTGGCGTCGGCCGCCGGCTTCGCCTGGCCCGGACACGGCGGCCGGCGCACCACGGCCGCGCTGCGGCTTGCCGGCCTGCTGCTCTGGCTGGCGGCCATCGCCGATCTGGCGCGCCAGGCCGGCCACCCGCTGGCCGCCCAACTGCCGGCGCTGGCCTTCGACCTCCTGCTGATCCTGGCGGGCACCCTGACGTGGCGGCTCGCCCGTTTTTCCTTTCGCCATCCATCATGACCCGACACAAACTCCCCGCCCCCGCCGGCGACGCCTCGCGCCAGCCCCGGCTTTTCGCGCTGTCCTCTTCGCTGGCCGTCCTCCAGGCCGACGCGACCGTCCATCTGATGCCCTTCCAGCGGAATGGCCTGCCGCGGGCCGGCTGGATCATGGGCATCAAACCCATTTCCGATACCGCCTCGGTCCACGGCAACCACTGGGAGCAGCATCCGCGCGGCGACGAAATCCTGACGCTGCTGGAAGGATCGCTGCGTGTCGTCCTGGCCGCGGACGCGGGCGCCGAATGCGAACTGAAAGTCGTCGCGGGCGAATCCCTCGTCGTTCCCCAGGGATGGTGGCACCGGCTGGAGGTAGGCCAGCCGGGCCGCCTGATGTTCGTCACTCCCGCCACCGACAGCGAGCACCGCCTGCACCGCCCCCACGACCAGGAAGACTGACATGCACACCCATTCCCCCGCCTCCACGGCACGGCGCGGCGCCACGCTGCTGCAATGGCCCATGATCGCCTGCCTGTACGCTTCCCAGGGCATCCCCTTCGGGCTCGCGATGGAAGCGCTGCCGGCCATCCTGCGCGGCCAGGGCGCCAGCCTCGGGGCCCTGGCCTACCTACCCCTGGTAAGCCTGCCCTGGGTACTGAAATGCGGCTGGGCACCCATCGTGGACAACCACTGGTCGCCACGCCTGGGGCGCCGGCGCAGCTGGATCCTGCCCATGCAGGCGCTGGTCCTGGCGCTGCTGCTGGGCGTCATGGCGATCGGTGTCACGCAGGCCACCCTGCCCTATCTGCTGGCGCTGTCGGTGGCCGCGTCGCTGGCCAGCGCCACGCAGGACATCGCCACCGACGGCCTGGTCGCCGAACGGTTCGAACCTCATGTGCTCGGCACCGCCAACGCGGTCCAGGTCGCCGGCACCATGATCGGCTTCTTCTACGGCGGCCCGGTGTTCCTGATGGCCTATGCGCGCGTCGGCCTGACGGGCGCGCTGCTGCTCCTGGCCCTGCCCATCGCGCTCAGCCTGGCGCTGGTCGCCGCCTGGCGCGAGCCCGCGTCCCTCTCCGATCGATGGCCGCGCCCGCGGCAGGCCAGCCTGTGGCGCTTCCTGCGGTCAGGTCGGCATGCCTGGGCCCTGGTCGCCGCCGCCTTCCTGTCCGCCGTGACCGTGGTGGCCTGCCACGGCCTGTCCAAGCTGCTGCTGGTCGATGCCGGCTGGGCGCTCGAGAAGATCGGTCAGGTGGGCATGGTCGGCGGCGCAGTCACCATCGTCCTGGGATGCGGAGGCGGCGCCTGGCTGGTGTCGCGGCTGGGCACCTGGGCGGTGTTTTTCACCGGCATCGCCTCGGCGGGCGTGGCGGCCGCGGTCTGGACCGCGCTGGCGTGGACCTCGCCCGCGCTGCCCGCCTACGCGGTCTGGGTGGCGACGCTGCTGACCAGCTTCGGCGCCGGCAGCGCATCCGTCGCGATGATGACCGCCGCCATGCGCTTCGCCCACGCGCGCGACCAGGCCGGCACCGACATGACCGCCGTGCAGAGCATGCGTGACCTGGGCGAGATGGCCGCGTCCTCGTCGCTGATGGCCCTGGCCGCGCTGGCGGGCTACGGCGGCAGCTTCATGGTTGGCGTCGGGCTGGCGCTGGCCACGCTGGTACTGACGCCGGCGCTGCTGCGGTCGCGCCGGGCCTAACCGGCTGTTTCGTCGAAACCGCCCAGCGCCTTCATCAGGTGCGCATGGAGGTTGAACGGCCGGCGGCGCGATCGCACCCGGACGTAATCCCCCGAGGGCTGCTGCTGCCAGGCCAGCTGGTTGTCGCGCAGGGCGAAGGTGAAGGATTCATCGATCACCCGCTTCTTCAGGGCCGGGTCGAATATGGGGAAAGCGACCTCGACCCGGCGGAAGAAATTGCGGTCCATCCAGTCGGCGGACGCCAGGTAGACCATCTCCTGGCCGCCGTTCAGGAAGTAGAACACCCGCGAATGCTCCAGGAAGCGGCCGACGATGGACCGCACGGTGATGTTCTCCGACAGCCCGGGGACGCCCGCGCGCAGGGTGCATACGCCCCGCACCACCAGATCGATGCGCACGCCGGCGCGGCTGGCCTTGTACAACTCCTCGATTACCGAGGGCTCGAGCAGCGAGTTCATCTTGGCCATGATCCGCGCCGGCTTGCCCGCCCGCGCATGGCGTGCCTCGCGGCGGACCAGCGCCACCATGGTCTCGTGCAGCGAGAACGGCGCCTGCAGCAGGCATTTCAGGTGGCGGCGCGCGCCCAGTCCGGTCAGTTGCGAGAAGATTTGCTCCATGTCCTCGCACATGCGCGCATCGGCGGTGAACAGGCCGAAGTCGGTGTAGAGGCGCGCGGTGCTGGGATGGTAGTTGCCGGTGCCCAGGTGGCCGTAGCGGCGGATGCGGCCGCGCTCATGACGCAGCACCAGGGCCATCTTGGCGTGGGTCTTGTGCCCCACCACGCCGTAGACCACGTGCGCGCCCACCTCTTCCAGGCGGGCGGCCCAGTTGATGTTGGTCTGCTCGTCGAAGCGTGCCATCAGTTCCACCACCACGGTCACTTCCTTGCCCGAACGGGCGGCCGCCAGCAGCAGGCGCATCAGCTCGGAGTCCTCGCCGGTGCGGTAGATGGTCTGCTTGATGGCGACCACGCCGGGATCGGCCGCCGCCGCGGTCAGGAAATCGATGACGGGCTGGAACGACTGGTAGGGATGGTGCAGCAGCCGGTCCTGCGTGGCGATGGCCTTGAACAGCTCGTCCGGCGTCAGGTTGTTGCGGTCGAAGGGGGACGGAATAGCCGCGCGGAACGGCGGGAATTTCAGCTCCGGCCGGTTGATGCCGTTCACCAGCTGCATCAGCCGCGCCAGGTTGACCGGCCCGTCCACCCGGTAGGCGTCGGCGGGCGTCAGGGAGAATTCCTTGAGCAGGAAGTTCTCGAGCTCCACCGGGCTGGAGTCGGCCAGCTCCAGCCGGACGCCGTCGCCGAAATGCCGCTGCGTCAGCTCGCCTTGCAGGGCCTGGCGCAGGTTGGTGATTTCCTCGTCATCGACGAACAGGTCGCTGTTGCGCGTCAAGCGCCACTGGTAGCAGCCGTCCACCGTCATGCCGGGGAACAGGTCGCCCACGAAGGCCTGCATGAACGAGGTCAGCATGACGTAGCCGTGAGGGTGGCCGGACAGCTCGGGCGGCATCTGCGTCAGGCGCGGCAAGGCGCGGGGCGCCTGCACGATGGCGATGGCGGCATTGCGGCCGAAGGCGTCGCGTCCCGACAGCTGGACGGCGAAGTTCAGGCTCTTGTTGAATACCCGCGGGAAAGGATGGGCCGGGTCGAGGCCGATGGGCGTCAACAGCGGCATGACGTCCAGCCGGAAGACCTCGTGCGCCCACGCCCGCTGCGCCGGGGTCCAGCTCTGCGCCATGTGCAGCACGATGCCCTCGGCCTGCAGCCGCGGCAGCACCTCGCGGTTCAGCAAGGCATATTGGCGCTCGACCAGCGCATGGGCGGCCTCGGATACACGCTGCACGACCTCGGCCGGCGTGCGGCCATCCAACCCGCGCGCACCGGGATTCTGCCGCACCTGTTCATGCAGGCTGGCCACGCGGATCTCGAAGAACTCGTCCAGGTTCGATGCGACGATGCACAGAAACCGCAATCTCTCGAGCAGGGGCGCCCGGTCGTCCTCGGCCAGGGCCAGCACTCGTTCGTTGAACTTGAGCAAGGCAAGCTCGCGATTCAGGAACAGGTCTTTGGCAGGCAATCTGGCAACCATGGAATATCCGCAAAAATGGGCGACGAAGCTGAGACGGTTATTTTTGCGTCAAAATGATGACTACCTTATGACAGTGCAACCATTCTGTCATCGAAGCGCCTTATTCTTGCAGTTCGCATTCCTTCTTTCCATTCCATGAACCAATTGCTCGCCGCCGTCGATCTCGGCTCCAACAGTTTCCGCCTGGTGATCGGCCGCGTGGTCGACGAAGGCGGGACCATCCAGATCTACCCGGTCGACCGGCTCAAGGAAACCGTGCGGCTGGCGGCGGGCCTGCGGGCGGACAAGACGCTGGATACCTCGACCACCGATTTCGCGCTGCAGGTGCTGCGCCGTTTCGGCGAACGCCTGCGCAGCTTCCATCCGGAACGCGTGCGGGCAGTGGCCACCAACACGTTCCGCGTGGCGCGCAACGTCGCCGAGTTCCTGCCGCTGGCGGAAGAGGCCCTGGGCTTTCCCATCGAGGTCATCGCCGGGCGCGAGGAAGCGCGCCTCATTTTCTCGGGCGTCTCGCACTCCCTGCCCCCTTCCCCCGCCAAGCGGCTCGTGGTCGACATCGGCGGCGGCTCGACCGAGTTCATCGTCGGACGGCGCTTCGAGCCCGAGCTGATGGAATCGCTGTACATGGGATGCGTGAGCTTCAGCCGCGCCTACTTCCCCGACGGCATCATCGACGCCCACGCCATGAAGCAGGCCGAAATGGCCGCCCGCCGCGAGATCGAGGTCATCGCCAAGCAGTATCGCAAGGCGGGATGGCAGGAAGCCTACGGCTCGTCGGGAACGAGCAAGGCGCTGGGCGCGATCCTGACCGAGTCCGGCTTTTCGGAATCCGGCATCACGCGCCGCGGCATGGACAAGCTCAAGGACAAGCTGATCAAGGCCGGTACGGTCGAACGCGCGCAGCTGGCGGGCATCAAGCCGGACCGCATCTCGGTGCTGCCCGGGGGCCTGGCCATCATGAGCGCGATCTTCGACGAGCTGGGCCTGGACGTGATGCGCACGGCCGACGGCGCGCTGCGCGTGGGGGTGCTGTACGACCTGGCCGGCCGCGACGCCTCGCTGGACAAGCGCGACGACACGGTGCGCCAGTTCATGAGCCGCTACAAGGTGGACCGCGCCCAGGCCACGCGCGTGCGCCAGACGGCGCTGGAACTGTTCAAGCAACTGGTGCCCATGCCCGCCGACGAGCACCAGGAATTGACCCGGGTGCTGGGCTGGGCCGCCGACCTGCACGAGATCGGCCTGTCCATCGCCCACAACACCTATCACCGGCACTCGGCCTACATCCTCGAACACGCCGACATGCCGGGCTTCTCGCGCCAGGACCAGGCGCTGCTCGCGCTCCTGGCGCTGGGCCACCAGGGCAAGCTGGCCAAGCTCCAGCACCTGGTCAACCACCACGAGCAATGGATCGCCATCCTGTGCCTGCGCCTGGCGGCCATTCTCTACCGCCGGCGCGAGGACATCGCCGCGCCGCCCATCAAGGTCTCGGTCAAGGGATCGTCCATCATCGTCAAGACCGACGCGGCCTGGATGAGTGCGCACCCGCTGACCGACTTCACGCTGCGCGCCGAGGAATCAGAATGGCGCAAGGTGGGATTCACGTTCGAGTTGCTTGAGCTCTGAACGCAGGCGCCGGGTCAGCCTGCGCAATACCTTCACCCCGGTGCGGCGCAGCCGCCGCGTCAACCGCAAACGCCTGCGCCGCGTTGCCGACGGACGCGGGAACGCGGCCGCCAGGCGGCGGCCAGGCGACGCCACGGATCTCACGAACGCCTCGAGACCTGGGATTCCAGCCCGAAGTGCCGGCGATAGCGATCGTCCAGCGCGTCGATGGACAGCAGCATGGGGAAATCGGCCGTGTTGAAATCGGCGTCCCAGGCCGGTTCGCCGCAGACGCGGGCCCCCACCTTCAGGTAGCCCTTGATCAGGGGCGGCACGCGGGTCGGCAGGTTGCAGTCCAGGCGCTCGACGGGAAGGCGGTGCAGCGGCTGCACGCGCAGGTCGCGGGCCTGTTCGATGTCGGCCGCCACCGAGCGGTACACCCCGGCCGCGGTCGCGCCGTCGTCGCGCAGGCTGACGCTGGCGCAACCGAACACGTAGCGCTTTCCGGTGCGGCGCAGGAACTCGGCCAGCCCCGACCACAGCAGCATGATGACGGCGCCGCTGCGGTAGTCGCGATGGGTGCAGGAACGTCCGAACTCGACCAGCTCGCTGCGGATGGCGCCCAGGCCGGACAGATCGAACTCGGATTCGGAATAGTAGCCGCCGGCCTGGCGGGCCTGATCGGGCCCCAGGATGCGGTAGGTGCCCACGACCCGGCCGGTATCCAGTTCGCGCACGATGAGGTGTTCGCACCATGCATCGAACCGGTCCTCGTCGATGCCGTCGATGGCGGTCGGGAACACGGCCCCCATGTCTTCGGTGAACACCTCGTAGCGCAGGCGCTGGGCTTGCCGGACCTCTTCCCAGGAACGCGCCAGCCCCACAGCCAGGCCGGGGGTCTGGACACCGCCTTGAAGTTCGTCGGCCAGGCCGCGACGCGCTTCGATGCGGGTGAATTCGAGCATATGCACACTCCTTGACAGGTAAGTCGAGTGTCGGTGCTTAGCGTTTCACGTCATTGACAGAATAATGACGGTACCATGAATCGGTCACAATTCGTGCCCTTGTTGAAACGCCTGCTTACGAATGGAGCTCCCCCCTACGCGCTTCGCGCGCCCCCCAGGGGGCGAAACCGGCGGACTGGCGGAGCCAGATCCGCGGTTTCCTGGGTCTAGTACCTGTTTCTTGGCACGTCACACCGTTGCTATCGCTGGCAGCCAGCGAAGCACAGGTGCTCCAACCCAAGATAAAGGAACTAGACCCAGGATGCGGTGGATCCGGCTCCGCCGGTCCACCCGCATCGCCCCCTTGAGGGGGCCCGCGTAAGCGGGTAGGGGGTGGGATTCCCCTCCCTAGACAAACTCGGGATTGATGACCGCGCGGACGACGACCTGGAAGTCTTCGTCGCGCTGGCGGCGGGCCAGCCACCACAGGCCGCCCTTCTTCAGGCTCCAGGGCAGGTCTTCGCCGGCCAGCAGGGTGCTGGCCACACGCCCCAGCGTGGGCTGGTGGCCCACCACCAGCACCGATCGCGGCGACAGGGGCCAGCCGGAGGCGGCCAGGACGTGGGCGGGCGCGGCCTCGGGCGCCAGTTCCGGCACGACGGTGTAGTCGCAGCCCAGGGCGTCGGCGGTCTGGCGCGTGCGCACCGCGGGGCTGGCCATGACCATCAGGTCGGAAGGGCCATGGGCCCGGAGCCACGCGGCGACGGCCTCGGCCTGCTTGTGCCCGCGCCGCGTCAGGGCGCGCTGCAGGTCGTTCGGGCCGTCTTCAGCCTCGGCGTGGCGCCAGAGAATCAGGTTCATGGATGCTGCTTGCATGGTCATGATCGAAGCTCCCGATTTTGCCTGCCGGGCATGACTGAGGCTTGACAGACCCTAGGCCAGGCTGGCGGACAGGAGTCCCAGGCACTCGTCGACCAGGGCCTCCTCGGCCGCCTCGACCATCAGGCGCAGCTTGGGCTCCGTACCCGAGGCACGGATCAGTACCCGTCCCTGGCCGTCCAGGCGCCGCTCGACCTCTTCCCTGGCATGGGCCAGCCCGGCGTGCTCGTGCCAGTCCAGGCCCGGCGCGAGCGGAACGTTCACCAGCTTCTGAGGATACAGCCGCAGCGGCTCCAACAGCTCGGCCAGCGACTTGCCCTGGCGGCGCATCGCCGCCAGGACCTGGAGCCCGGCCATGGTGCCGTCCCCGGTCGTATGCCGGTCCAGGCACAGCACGTGGCCGGAACTCTCGCCACCATACAGCCAGCCTTTCTTGCGCAGCATCGCCAGCACGTAGCGGTCGCCCACGGCGGCGCGCGCGAACGGCACGTTCAGGTCGCGCATCCGGTGCTCGAAGGCAAGATTGGTCATCTGCGTGCCGACCACGCCCGCGACCGGTCCGGCCAGCAGGCGGTCGGTCACGATGGCATACAGCAGCTCGTCGCCGTTGTAGCGCCTGCCGTCGCCATCGACCATCAACACGCGGTCGGCATCGCCGTCGAGCGCGATGCCCAGGTCGGCCTTCTGCGCTCCCACCGCCTCGGCCAGCGCATCCAGGTGCGTGGCGCCGACGCCGTCGTTGATGTTCATGCCGTTGGGCGCGCAGCCTATACAGCTGACGGTGGCCCCCAGCTCCTCGAACACGGCAGGCGCCACGTGATAGGCCGCGCCATGGGCCGCGTCGATCACCAGCCGCATGTCGGTCAGGTCGAGATCGTTGGGGAATCCGCTCTTGCAGAATTCGATGTAGCGGCCCGCGGCATCCGTCAGGCGCTTGGCGCGGCCCAGCTTGCCGGACGGCACGCATCCGACCGGTTCGCCCAGCGCCGCCTCGATGCGCAGCTCGACCTCGTCGGCCAGCTTCATGCCCGTGGCCGAGAAGAATTTGATGCCGTTGTCGAAATAGGGATTGTGCGAAGCGCTGATCACGATGCCGGCCGACAGGCGCAGCGCCCTGGTCAGGTATGCGATGGCCGGCGTGGGCATGGGACCGGCCAGCAGCACGTCGATGCCCGCCGCGGACAGCCCGGCCTCGAGCGCCGATTCCAGCATGTAGCCGGAGATGCGCGTGTCCTTGCCGATCAGGACGACCGGCTTCCCTCCCTCGCGATGTTCGGCCGTCAGGACCCGACCGGCCGCATACCCCAGGCGCAGCGCGAATTCCGCGTTGATGACCTTTGATCCGACCTTGCCCCGAATGCCGTCGGTTCCGAAATACTTGCGTCGTCCAACCATCTTGGATGGCCCCCTGCTTGTTGTTCTTGTCCGCGCGAGAGCGCGCGGCCATCATTCGTCCCAGGCCTGCACCGCTTGCCAGACCTTCAGGGCGTCCACGGTGGCCGCGACGTCGTGGACGCGGACGATGGCCGCCCCGCGATCCACCGCGGCCAGGGCCGCCGCGACGCTGCCCGCCACCCGTTCCCCCACGGGCTTGCCGGTCACCGCCCCGATCATGGTCTTGCGGGACACTCCGATTAGTAGCGGATATCCCAGCGCACCGATAGTGGGCAAACTACGCATGAGCTGGTAGTTGTGGGCGGTAGTCTTGCCGAACCCGAATCCCGGGTCCAGGCAGATCCGCTCGCGTGCCACGCCTGCCGCCAGCAGGCGCTGCGCCTGCTGGCGCAGGAAGGCGGCCACCTCGCCGGCCACGTTACCGTAGACCGGCGCCTGCTGCATGGTGCGCGGTTCGCCCTGCATGTGCATCACGCACAAACCGCTCGCCCCCCGCGCCACCGCCTCGATGGCCCCCGGCTGCCGGAATCCGTAGATATCGTTGATCATGTCGGCGCCCGCATCCAGCGCCGCCCGCATCACCGCCGGCTTGAAGGTGTCCACCGACAACGGCACCCCGCAATCCCGCAGCGCCTCGATCAACGGCAACAGCCTTGCCAGCTCGTCCTCCAACGACACCGGCGCGGCCCCCGGCCGCGTCGACTCGCCGCCGATATCCAGCATGTCGGCCCCTTCGGCGACCAGTTGCCGCGCATGCGCGATCCCCGCATCCAGCGCCAGACTCTTCCCCCCATCGGAAAACGAATCCGGCGTGACGTTGATGACCCCCATGACCAGCGGCCGGGAAAACTCAAGAGAAAAGCGACCGCACTGAAGCCGAAGCGGAGTATCAGAATGAATTGGCACGGAACCCTGCATGCATGCTTACGCCACGAAACAACAAAGGGCGGCAAAAACGCCGCCCTCCACCAGCCAGTTGCCCTCCCAGGGCACGGCGGATCCGGCTCCGCCGGTCCGCCAGTGCCGCCCCTGGGGGCCGCGCGAAGCGCGTAGGGGGACCGCTAAGCCACCGCTGTTGCGTTCTGCGCGACGCCGCCGGTGCTGGGCGGCGTGTTGGGCGGCGCGCCGGCCGAATCCGAGGCCTTGGGCGGCCGCGGCGGACGTCCGTCGATGATGTCGTTGATCTGGTCCGCGTCGATGGTTTCCCACTCGAGCAGCGCGCGGGTCATGGATTCGACCTTGTCGCGGTTGTCCTCCAGGATCTTGCGCGCCACCGCGTACTGCTCATCGATGATGCGGCGGATCTCGCCATCGACCTTCTGCATGGTCGCCTCGGACACCTGGGTCGTCTTGGTGATGCTGCGGCCCAGGAACACCTCGCCTTCGTTCTCGGCATAGACCATGGGGCCCAGCGAGTCGGTCATGCCGTAGCGGGTGACCATGTCGCGCGCGATCTGGGTCGCCCGCTCGAAGTCGTTCGAGGCGCCGGTGGTCATCTGGTTCATGAAGACCTCTTCGGCGATACGGCCGCCGAACAGCACCGCGATGGTGTTCAGCATGCGGTCCTTGTCCATGCTGTAGCGATCGCCCTCGGGCAACTGCATGGTCACGCCCAGCGCGCGGCCGCGCGGGATGATGGTGACCTTGTGCACCGGGTCGGTCTTGGGCAGCATCTTGGCGACGATGGCGTGGCCGGACTCGTGGTACGCGGTGTTGCGGCGCTCTTCCTCGGGCATGACGATGGAGCGGCGCTCGGCGCCCATGATGATCTTGTCCTTGGCCTTCTCGAAGTCCAGCATGTCCACCGTGCGGCCGTTGCGGCGGGCGGCGAACAGCGCGGCCTCGTTCACGAGGTTGGCGAGGTCCGCGCCCGAGAAACCGGGCGTGCCGCGGGCCAGGATGGTGGCGTCGACGTCGGACGACACCGGCACCTTGCGCATGTGGACCTTCAGGATCTGCTCGCGGCCGCGGATGTCGGGCAGCGGCACCACGACCTGGCGGTCGAAGCGGCCCGGGCGCAGCAGCGCCGGGTCGAGCACGTCGGGCCGGTTGGTGGCGGCGATCACGATGATGCCCTGGCCGGTCTCGAAGCCGTCCATTTCCACCAGCATCTGGTTCAGGGTCTGCTCGCGCTCGTCGTTGCCGCCGCCCAGGCCGGCGCCGCGCTGGCGGCCGACGGCGTCGATTTCATCGATGAAGATGATGCAGGGGGCATGCTTCTTGGCGTTCTCGAACATGTCGCGCACGCGGGCCGCGCCCACGCCGACGAACATCTCGACGAAGTCCGAGCCGGAGATGCTGAAGAACGGCACCTTGGCCTCGCCGGCGATGGCGCGCGCCAGCAGGGTCTTGCCGGTACCCGGCGAGCCCACCATCAGCACGCCGCGCGGAATGCGGCCGCCCAGCTTCTGGAATTTCGAGGGGTCGCGCAGGAAGTCGACCAGTTCCTGGACGTCTTCCTTGGCCTCGTCGCAGCCCGCGACGTCGGCGAAGGTGACCGTGTTCGAATTCTCGTCCAGCATGCGCGCACGCGACTTGCCGAAGTTGAACGCGCCGCCGCGTCCGCCGCCCTGCATCTGGCGCATGAAGAATATCCAGACGCCGATCAGCAGCAGCATCGGGAACCACGAGACGAAGATGCTCATGAAGAGCGAGGGCTCTTCCTTGGCCTTGCCCGATACCTGGACGCCGTACTTCATCAGGTCGCTGACCAGCCAGAGATCGCCGGGGGACGTGATGCTGTAGGGACGGCCGTCGGTGGGCGTGACGCTCAGCACATCGCCCTGGATGTCCACTTTCTGGATGCGCCCGGCCTTGGCCTCTTCCATGAACTGGGAGTAGGACACGGTGTCCTGCGGACGGGTACGGCCCTCGAACTGCTTGAAGACCGTAAACAGGACGAATGCGATCACCATCCAGACCGCGACTTTGGAGAACATGTTGTTCAAGGTCGATCTCCTACTTGATTGCCGATCGGTCGACCTGCCGGAAAATATCCGGCCCGATCGGACACTAAGTCCGATTCTACTATTGTCGGCCGCCGGGATTCTTCAGCCCCACCCCCACGAGAAAGGTCTCGGAGGATTTGTCCCGCGACGCCTTGGGCTTGCGTTCCACCACTCGGCGGAAAGTCTGCTTGAAACTCTGCACGATCTGGGAAAAGCCGCTGCCGTGAAAAGCCTTCACGATCAGCGCCCCGTCGGGCTTGAGGTGCTCCTGCGCGAACTCCCGTGCCAGATCGCACACGTGCTGGATACGCGCCGAGTCCGCAGCCCCGACTCCCGATAGATTGGGGGCCATGTCGGAAATCACAAGGTCCACCGGCTGGCTTCCCAGCAGGGCCTCGAGCTGATGCAGCACGGCTTCCTCGCGAAAATCGCCCTGGATGAATTCCACGCCGGCCACCGGCTCCATGGGAAGCAGGTCCAGGGCGATGATCCGTCCCCGTATCGTACCCTGCGGGCCGGCCAGGCGCTCGCGGGCGACCTGGGACCAGCTGCCGGGCGCCGAACCGAGGTCGATCACCACGTCGCCGGGCCTCATGAGCTTCTCGGTATCCAGGATCTCGGTCAGTTTGAAGGCGGCCCGGGCACGGTATCCCTTCTGCTGCGCGAGCTTCACATAGGGGTCGTTGATGTGCTGGTGCAACCAGTTCTTCGAAAACTTGTTCTTGGCCATATCTGCCCGGTCGCCCGGGTCGGTATCGATTCAAATCAATGCGGCATCGCCGCGCTATCGGGAGCATACTGCGGACTGGCCATCGCGCCGTTGGCCCGGCTCCCGTACAATCTCGTCATGCCAGTCCTAGACATCAATTCGACATTGCGCAGCGCCCTCCGGGCCGCTGCCCACCCGCTCAAGCCGGTCGTCCTCATCGGCGACAAGGGCCTGAGCGACGCCGTCCTGCAGGAAATCGACCGCAACCTCTCGGCGCACGGCCTGATCAAGGTCCGCGCCGGCGGCGAGGACCGCGCCACGCGAGACGAACTGCTCTACAAGATCTGCGGCGAGCTGTCCTGCGCGCCCGTCCATCACCTGGGCAAGATCTTCATCCTGTACCGTCCCACCGAACGCGATCCCGACGCGGCCGACCTGCTGGGCGCCCGCAAGCCCAAGCCGGACGTGTCCACGCTGGGTACCGGCGCGCGCAAGGCCAACGAAGCCCACCTGCCCAAGAAGCTGGCGGTGGCCGGCAAGCCCGCCGCACCGGCCCGCACCAGGGCGGAACGCCCGGACCGGGCCGAGCGCGACGGCGGCGCCATGACCGCGCGGGAACGCTACCTGGGCACGGACAAGCGCCAACGGCCGTCCATCCACGAGGAAACCGGTTCGCGCCGGGGCGCCGCGCGCACCACGCCGGCCCGCCGGCCCTCGGGCCTTGGTTCGACGCTGGGCGCCGCCCGCAAGACCGCAGCCGGCAAGCCCGCGGCCAAGCGGGCGGGCAGCGCGCTGTCGTTGCGCGCCGGCGCCCGTGGCCGGCCGGCCGAAGGCGGTCAACGCACGACCGCCACCAGCCGCAAGCCCAGGACCGCCACCAAGAAGTAAAGCACGCTCGACACCCCGTGCCAGGTCCCGAAATCCGCCCAGGCGGGAACGGCCTGGCCGGCGGCGATCAGGGCTCGTCCGTAGTCCAGCACGGGCCGGGTGCCGAAATACCCCAACCCCACTCCCACCGCCATGAGCAGCACGGCGCGGCGCCCCGCCGCCCCCAGCGGCAGCCCGCGCCCCAGCCGGTCCAGCAGCAGCATCGACAACGCCACCACCAGCCCGCCATACGCCAGCAACCGGAACAGCGATCCCGCCGTCGCCGCCGCGCGCATGGGCTCGAGCTGGGAAAACAACAACGGCGCCACCACCAGCCCGATCGTCCAGAGCGCCCCACACCACAGCGCCGCCAACAGCCGCACCACCGTAGCCATCAATCAGCCTCCAGGGCAGACCAACACATTGAATCAGGACAAAAATAGGGCAAAAGAACCCCACCCCCTCAAGTCCAGGATGCGGTGGATCCGGCTCCGCCGGTCCACCCGCATCGCCCCACGGGACCCGGCGCCGGGCCGCCCCAAGGCGGGTCCCGGCCCCCTTGGGGGGCTGCCGCGTAGCGGCTGGGGGCTCACCATTCTGGGCGCGCGTCAGCGCGTAGGGGGGTACCAGATCAGGGGGGACTATAACTATATATACCGGACGTCCAGAACCTCGTACTCCCGGATGCCGGACGGCGCCTGCACCTCGGCCACGTCGCCGACCGATTTGCCGATCAGCGCGCGCGCGATGGGGCTGGATACCGAGATCAGGTTGGACCGGATGTCCGCCTCGTCGTCGCCCACCACCTGGTAGGTGACACGCTCGCTGGACTCCAGGTCCTCCAGGTCGACCGTGGCGCCGAACACGATGCGGCCGCCCGCGTCCAGTTCGACCGGATCGATGATCTGCGCATTCGACAGCTTGGCCTCGAGCTCCTGGATGCGCCCTTCGATGAAGCCCTGTTTTTCCTTGGCGGCATCGTATTCGGCGTTCTCGGACAGGTCTCCCTGGGCGCGGGCATCGGCGATCGCGGTGATCACGGCGGGTCGCTCCACCGTCTTGAGTCGATGCAGTTCCTGCTTCAGGCGCTCGGCCCCGCGCAAGGTCAGCGGAATGGCAGCCATGTGTACTTCCTTTACGTCTGTGGATTTCGCATCCCCGCGAAGGCGCAAGCTGGCGCCTGCCGCGCTACGGGCGCGGCCGGGAATGGCGATGGTGAAAAATAAAACCCCGGCTCGATCAGGAACCGGGGCGATCAATGTAGATTGTCCGAAAACTGGCGAGAACGCGCAAGCGCCCTCGGGCAAACTTTACCGTTTGAAAACCAAGGGTTAACCCTTGGAACGACCGGCCGGCCGCGCCGCCATGGCTATTCCCAGCACCAGCACCCCCAGCAGGACGATGTGGAACACGAGGTCCGGCCAGGTCTGCGGCCCCACTCCGATCACGATGGTGAAAACGCCCACCAGCGTCCCCAGCAGGGCGAATGCCTGGACCCCCAGCGCAATGCGGCGGGCCGCGCCGGCCCACCGCCGCCCCGCAAGCAAACCCAGAATCAGCACCCCGGCGATGATCCCTTCGGCCGTGGCCGCCCTCGCATGCCCGTAGGCATGGCCCAGGACGCCGGCATGGACCAGGCTGGCGGCGGCGAACAGCGCGGCCTCGGCCGCCAGGAAACGGGCGACTTTCGGGCGGATGCTCGTCTCGTTGCGTAAGGCATTCATGGCTTCCAGCGCCGCCGACGCCTGGAAACTGATGTTCGATTTCCTGATGAAGTCGGCCCCCCAGCGCCTGGAGAGCCAGCAGAAGCATGGCCTCACGCCCAACGATTCGCGCGCGCTCTTCTCGCTGGACAAGGCGGGGAAGCCGGTGGGCACGCTGGCGCGTGAGTGGGGGTGCGATCCATCCACGGCGACCTGGCTGGTGGACCGCCTCGAACGCGCAGGGCTGGCCGAGCGGGTACCCTCGCCCGACGACCGGCGGGTCAAGCTGGTGCGTGTGACGCGCAGGGGTACGGAGACCCTGCAGGACCTGATGGCCGCCTATCAGCGCCCGCCCGCGGAGATGTCACGCCTGTCACGGGACGAATTGGCGGCGCTGGTCGGCATCCTGAGCAAGCTGCGCAAGGACGCCTGACGGCGCCCTTCCCTTGCCTTCGCATCTGGCGGCGCGCCAAGACAAAGGGCGCTCCCCCTTGCGGGGAAGCGCCCTCGCCGGGAACGTTCCGGCGGGAAGCCGTCAGGCCACCGAGCGGTGCAGTTCCTGCAGCGAATACACCTGCAGGCCGGCGCCCTGGCGCATGTACTGCATGCCCTCGACCGCCGCCCAGGCGCCCGCCACCGTCGTGTAGTAGGTGACGCGCGAGGCCAGCGCCGAGGTCCGGATGGCCCGCGAATCGGCGATCGCGTTGCGGCGCTCTTCCACGGTGTTGATCACCAGCGCGATCTCGCCGTTCTTGACCATGTCGACGATGTTGGGCCGGCCCTCGGTGACCTTGTTGACGACCTTCACCGGGATGCCCGCGGCCTCGATGGCGGCCGCCGTGCCGCGCGTGGCGACCAGCGAGAAGCCCAGGCCGTGCAAGCCGCGCGCAACCGCGATGACCTTGCCCTTGTCCTCGTTCTTGACGCTGATGAAGGCGGTGCCGCTTTCAGGCAGGCGCACGCTGGCCGCGAGCTGCGACTTCACGAAGGCCTCGCCGAAGCTCTCGCCCACGCCCATCACTTCGCCGGTGGACTTCATCTCGGGTCCGAGGATGGTGTCCACGCCCGGGAACTTCACGAACGGGAACACTGCTTCCTTGACCGAGAAATACCTGGGCACGATTTCCTCGCCCAGGCCCTGGTCGTCGAGCGAACGGCCGGCCATGGCGCGGGCGCCGATCTTGGCCAGCGGCAGCGAGGTCGCCTTGGACACGTACGGCGCGGTGCGCGAGGCGCGCGGATTCACTTCCAGCACGTAGACGGTGCCCTGCTGGATCGCGAACTGCACGTTCATCAGGCCGACCACGTTCAGCGCGCGCGCCATCAGGCCGGTCTGGCGCTTGATTTCCTCGATCAGCTCGGCCGACAGCGAGTACGGCGGCAGGCAGCAGGCCGAATCGCCCGAGTGCACGCCGGCCTGCTCGATGTGTTCCATCACGCCGCCGATGAAGACGCGCTTGCCGTCGGACAGGCAGTCCACGTCGACTTCGATGGCGTCGTTCAGGAAGCGGTCCAGCAGCACGGGCGAGTCATTGCTGACCTTGACCGCCTCGCGCATGTAGCGCTCGAGGTCCTTCTGCTCGTGCACGATTTCCATCGCGCGGCCGCCCAGCACGTAGCTGGGGCGCACCACCAGCGGATAGCCGATGTCCTGGGCATGCGCCAGGGCCTCGGCTTCGGTGCGCGCCGTGCGGTTGGGCGGCTGGCGCAGGCCGAGCTTGTGCAGCAGCTTCTGGAAGCGCTCGCGGTCCTCGGCGATGTCGATGGATTCCGGGCTGGTGCCGATGATGGGCACGCCGTTGGCTTCCAGCGCCTTGGCCAGCTTCAGCGGAGTCTGGCCGCCGTACTGGACGATCATGCCGACCGGCTTTTCCTTGTCGACGATCTCGAGCACGTCCTCCAGCGTGAGCGGCTCGAAATACAGCCGGTCGGAAGTGTCGTAGTCGGTCGAGACGGTTTCCGGGTTGCAATTGACCATGATGGTCTCGAACCCGTCCTCGCGCAGCGCCATGGCGGCATGCACGCAGCAATAGTCGAACTCGATGCCCTGGCCGATGCGGTTCGGTCCGCCGCCCAGCACGATGATCTTCTTCTTGTCGGTGGGGTTGGCCTCGCACTCTTCCTCGTAGGTCGAGTACATGTAGGCGGTATGCGTGGCGAACTCGGCCGCGCAGGTGTCGACGCGCTTGTAGACCGGACGCACGTCGTACTGGTGGCGCAGCTTGCGCACCTCGGTCTCGGTGGTGTCCAGCAGATAGGCCAGGCGGCGATCGGAGAAACCCTTGCGCTTGAGCTGCCAGAAAGTGTTGCGGTCGAGATCGGCCAGCGTCTTCTTCTCGAGCGCCAGCTCGATATCGACGATTTCCTTGATCTGCGCCAGGAACCACGGATCGATGTGGGTCAGCTGGTGCACTTCCTCGAGCGAAAAGCCCTGCGCGAAGGCGTCGCCCACGAACCAGATGCGCTCGGGACCGGGCTCGCCCAGCTCGACCTCGATGCGCTCGCGATCGGTGGTCTTCTGGTTCAAGCCGTCCACGCCCACTTCCAGGCCGCGCAGCGCCTTCTGGAACGACTCCTGGAAGGTACGGCCGATGGCCATCACCTCGCCCACGGACTTCATCTGCGTGGTCAGGTGGGCGTCGGTCTGCGGGAACTTCTCGAACGCGAAACGCGGCACCTTGGTGACCACGTAATCGATGGTGGGCTCGAACGAGGCGGGCGTCGCGCCGCCGGTGATGTCGTTGCGCAGTTCATCCAGCGTGTAGCCGACCGCCAGCCGGGCCGCCACCTTGGCGATGGGGAAGCCCGTGGCCTTCGAGGCCAGCGCCGACGACCGCGACACGCGCGGGTTCATCTCGATCACGATCATGCGGCCGTTGGCCGGGTTGACCGCGAACTGCACGTTCGAACCGCCGGTGTCCACGCCGATCTCGCGCAGCACCGCGATCGAGGCGTTGCGCATCAGCTGGTATTCCTTGTCGGTCAGCGTCTGCGCCGGGGCGACCGTGATCGAGTCGCCGGTGTGGATGCCCATGGGATCCAGGTTCTCGATGGAGCAGACGATGATGCAGTTGTCGGCCTTGTCGCGCACGACTTCCATCTCGAATTCCTTCCATCCGACCAGCGATTCCTCGATCAGCAGTTCGCTGGTGGGCGAGGCCTCCAGGCCGCGGCGGCAGATGGTCTCGAATTCCTCGGCGTTGTAGGCGATGCCGCCGCCCGTGCCGCCCAGCGTGAAGCTGGGCCGGATCACGACCGGGAAACCGCTGGTGCCGGTCTGCTCGGCGATGCGGCGCTGCATGTCCCAGGCTTCGTCCATGGAGTGGGCGACGCCCGACTTGGCCGACTCCAGGCCGATGCTGGTCATCGCGTCCTTGAACTTCTGGCGGTCCTCGGCCTTCTCGATCGCATGGGCGTTGGCGCCGATCAGCTCCACGCCGTACTTGGCCAGCACGCCCTGCTTGTCGAGGTCCAGCGCGCAATTCAGCGCGGTCTGCCCGCCCATGGTGGGCAGCAGCGCGTCGGGGCGCTCTTTCTCGATGATCTTCTCGACCACCTGCCAGGTGATGGGCTCGATGTAGGTGACGTCGGCCGTTTCCGGGTCCGTCATGATCGTGGCGGGGTTGCTGTTGACCAGGATCACCTTGTAACCCTCGGCCTTCAGCGCCTTGCAGGCCTGCGCGCCCGAGTAGTCGAACTCGCACGCCTGGCCGATGACGATCGGGCCGGCGCCGATGATGAGGATGCTTTGGATATCTGTACGCTTGGGCATGACGCGGCTTAACCTTGTTGCTTGCTCTGTTGCATCAGTTGGGTGAACCGATCGAACAGGACGACGATGTCGTGGGGTCCCGGGCTGGCCTCGGGATGGCCTTGGAAGCAGAACGCCGGCCGGTCGGTCAGCTCGAAGCCCTGCAGCGAGCCGTCGAACAGCGACACGTGCGTGACGCGCGTATTGGCCGGCAGGGTCTCGGGGTCGACGGCGAAGCCGTGGTTCTGGCTGGTGATGAAGACCCGGCCGGTGGCGACGTCCTTGACCGGATGGTTGGCGCCGTGGTGGCCCAGCTTCATCTTCAGCGTCTTGGCGTTCAGCGCCAGGCCCATGATCTGGTGTCCCAGGCAGATGCCGAACACCGGGATCCGGCGCTCGAAGAAGGCGCGGGTGGCCTCGATGGCGTAGTCGCAGGGCTCGGGATCGCCAGGGCCGTTCGACAGGAACACGCCGTCGGGATTCAGGGCCAGCACCTCGGCCGCCGGGGTCTGCGCCGGCACCAGGGTGACGCGGCAGCCGCGGTCCACCAGCAGGCGCAGGATGTTCCACTTCACGCCGAAATCATAGGCGACGACGTGGAAGCGGCCATCGCCCTTGGGCGCGTGGCCGGCGCCCAGGCGCCAGATGCCTTCGGTCCACTCGGCGGCCTTGTCCACGGACACGACCTTGGCCAGGTCCAGGCCCGACATGCCGGGGAATTCGCGCGCCAGGCGCAGGGCTTCCTGTTCGTCGCTGCCGGCGTACACGCAGCCGTTCTGGGCGCCCTTGTCGCGCAGGATCCGGGTAAGCTTGCGGGTGTCGATGCCGGCGATGCCCACGACGTTCTGCTGGACGAGATAGTCGGACAGCGAACGCTGCGAGCGGAAATTCGACACGACCAGCGAGTAGTCGCGCACGACCAGGCCCGCCACGTGGACCTTGGCGGCCTCGCGGTCCTCGTCGTTGATGCCGGTATTGCCGATGTGGGGATAGGTGAGCGTTACGATCTGGCGGCTGTAGCTGGGATCGGTAACGATCTCCTGGTACCCTGTGATGGCGGTATTGAACACGACCTCGCCCACTGCATGGCCAGGCGCCCCGATGGACGTGCCACGAAAGATCGTGCCGTCGGCAAGCGCCAGTATTGCGGGGGTAGTCTCGGGAAAGAGAGACGGCAACAAGAGAGAATCTCCGAATGGAGTCCTCCTCCCGAGGGTACGCCAACAGGCGCCGCAAGGTGTCGGGCGGCACAACCCGGCTCAGCCATTCTTGCGCAGCTTCCTGCGCGGGCCTGGCGCGGTGCCAACTCGCCACTCGCCGCCGTCCTGCGGCACCGGAAACGGGCACGGGACGGCGAATCGCATGGCGGCACCAGGCCTTCGACGGCTACGGCTGCAACAGATGATCTGCAGCACGCGGTTGTACGAATCAGCAGCGGGGATCGGGGTACGCGCTAAGGGGAGGACGTGGAATTTGAACGTCAAACCTTACAATTATAGCTTATAGAACCTGTTATACGGAGGAACCGTGTCCAACCAGCTCGAAGCCCTGCGCCAGCATTCCGCCGTCGTCGCCGACACGGGCGACTTCGAAGCCATGCGGGCGTTCCGTCCCACCGACGCCACGACCAACCCTTCCCTGATCCTGAAGGCGGTGCAGAAGAGCGAATACCGGCCCCTGCTGGACCGGGTGGTGCGGGACCACGCGGGCGCTTCCACGGCCGAGCGGATGGACCGCCTGCTGGTGGCCTTCGGCCAGGCCATCCTGGACATCGTGCCGGGCCGGGTCTCCACCGAGGTGGATGCCCGCCTGTCCTTCGACACCCGCGCCACGGTCGAGCGCGCCCGCGCCATCATGGCGCTGTACGCCGCCGCGGGCATCCCCAGGGAACGGGTGCTGATCAAGATCGCCTCGACCTGGGAAGGCATCCAGGCCGCGCGCGTGCTGCAAAGCGAGGGGGTGCGCTGCAACATGACCCTGCTGTTCTCGCTGGAGCAGGCCATCGCCTGCGCCGAGGCCCGGGTGCAGCTGATCTCGCCCTTCGTCGGCCGCATCTACGACTGGCACAAGAAGAACCAGGGCGCGGCCTGGGACGAGGCGGCCAACGCCGGCAGCGCCGATCCGGGCGTGCAGTCGGTCCGGCGCATCTACGACCACTACAAGCGCGCCGGCGTCCCGACCGAGATCATGGGCGCCAGCTTCCGCAATGTCGGGCAGATCCTGGCGCTGGCCGGATGCGACCTGCTGACGATCAGCCCCGAGCTGCTGGGCCAGCTGCAGGCGGCCGACGGCGCGGTGCCCCGCCAATTGACGCCCCCCGGCAGCACCGTGCCGCCCGGAGCGCAACTGGGCGAGGCCGATTTCCGCTTCGCGCTGAACGAGAACGCGATGGCCACTGACAAGCTGGCCGAGGGCATACGGGCGTTCGTCGCGGATGTGCGCAAGCTGGACGGGCTGCTGGAAGCGGCCTGAACGGGCCGGCCGTCAAACAAGGATAAACGCCGGATGCCGTCCAGCGGACTTCGATGGCACAATTTGGCGGCCAGCCGTATGGCCGGCGCCAGCCAGGCATCCCGGCCGCATGCTATCCAGGGACACACTTGACCTCGCCATCCGCCTCTCCTCCCCTCCTGTCCGTCCGGCAGATCGCCGCGATGCTGCGCGCCCGCGCGCCCCTGGTCGCGGCCATCACCGCCACCTGCCTGGTGGCCGCGGCGGCGATCTCGCTGCTGCAGGCCTCCAAGTGGTCGGCCACGGCCAGCATCTATGTCGACTACCGCGAAAACGACCCCATCGCCGGCCGCAACTTCTCCGCGCTGCTCGACGACAGCTATCTCCAGACCCAGATCGACATGCTCAAGAGCCGGGCCATCGCCGAGAAGGTGGTGGACCAGCTGCATCTGGACGAAAGCGCCGATTTCCGTGAAGCGGCCAGCAAGGTGGGCGAGGCCCGGGCGCGGGACGGCCTCATCACCCGGATCATCAAGAACACCGAAGTCGCCAACAAGCGCGGCAGCCGGGTGCTGGAAGTCTCGTACACCGACCGCAACGCGGAATCGGCCCGCGCCCACGCCCAAGCCGTGGTCGACGCCTACATCGCCCTGAGCCAGAGCATCGCCAACCAGGCCGCTCGCGCGCGCACCGAGCAATACACCGCGCAGCTCGAGCAGTTGCGCGGACAGGTCGATGCGATCCAGGAAAAGCTCAGCGCCTACCAGCGCGAGACCGGCGTCATCGACCTGCCGAATTCGGAAAGCCTGGAGGAACAGCGGCTGCGGCAGATGCAGAGCGAACTGGCCGAGTACCAGGCCCAGCGGCAGCAGGCCACGGCGCAGCGCCAGACCACGCAGGCCATGATCCGCAACGGCCTGCGTCCCGACGAAATTCCCGAGATCGGCAGCCTGCCGGTCATCAACGCGCTGAAGGATCGCCTGAACGCCGTCAACCAGCGGTTGCTTGAAGTGCAGGCCACCCTGGGCGCCAACCACCCCACGGTCAAGAGCCTGCGCCAGGAGCAGCAGAACCTGAACGGCCAACTGGCCCGCGAATCCCGGGCGGCGGTGGACCGTCAGGCCAGCGACGCCTCGCGGGTGGCCCTGCAGGAAGCCTCGCTGCAAAGCGCCATCGAGGAACAGCGCAAGAAAGTCTTCGACCTGATGCAATACCGCGACCGGCTGGCGTCGTACCGTCAACAACTGGCGGGCGCCCAGCAGGTCTACAACGCCGCCGTGCAGAAGTACGACTCGCTGCTGATGGCCAGCAGCATCACCTTGCCCGGCGCGACCGTGTTGCGCCAGGCCGAGGCGCCCAGCGCGCCGTCCAATCCGGGCCTGCTGCGGTCCATGGCGCTGGGGGTACCCGTCGGCCTGGTCCTGGGCCTGATGTTGGCACTGGCGCTGGAACTGGCGTTCCGCCGCGTGCGCTGCGAGGACGACCTCACCCATGATCTCGGGCTGCCCGTGCTCGGCACCATCGGCGCCGTCGGAGCAAAAGCATGACGCCCCCCATTTCCAACGACCACGGCCGCCTGGGAGAACTGCTCCAGCAGGCCGGCATGCTTACGCCGGAACAGGTGACGCGCATCGCCGCGGCCCAGGCCGAACAGGGGCTGCGTTTCGGCGAAGCCGCGATCCGGCTCGGCCTGCTGACCGAGGAACAGATACGGACCGTGCTGGCGCAGCAGTTCCGCTACGCGATCTCGGCTTCGCCGCAATCGGGCGTATCGTCGACGCTGTCCATCGCCCATGCGCCCTTCGACTCCGAGGCCGAGGCCATCCGGCGGATCCGCACCCAATTGTCGCTGCGCTTCGGCGAGCAGCGCCGGATCGCCTTCGCCGTGGTCAGCCCGGATGACGGCGAAGGCAAGAGTTATCTGGCCGCGAGCCTGGCCATCGCCTTTTCCCAGGCCGGCCTGCGCACGCTCTACATCGACGCCGACATGCGGGGACCGGACCGGCCCAGCCTGCTGGGCGTGCGCCAGGCGACGGGACTGTCGACCATGCTGGCCGGCCGCGCGCATGCCGCGGCCAGCCCGCCCCTGCCCGACTTCCCGCTCCTGCAGGTCATCGACCGCGGGCCGCGCCCGCCCAACCCCACCGAGATCCTGGGCACCACGGGCCTGCGGCAACTGATGCGCGAGCTCGAGCAGCACATCGACGCCTTCGTCGTCGACACGCCCTCGGCCATCCTTTCCGCCGACGCGCAGATCATCGCGGGACAGGTAGGAGCCTGCGTGCTGGTGGCACGCCAGCACCGCAGTTCGCTCAAGGCCATGCGCGAAGCCACCGGCCAGCTGCGCAGCGCCGGCGTCGAGATCCTGGGCGCGGTCTACAACGAATTCGGGGGCGCCCGGGGGGCTTCGGCACGAAAACCGGGGCTTCGTTCGCGGAGTGCATGACTTGGACGGTCCGGCCCCGGCGCAGCGCCTCGATCACTTCCTGATCGGCGCGCTGGTCGCGCTCTGCTTCATCTGCTCGCTGGTGCCGACGACGTTCCAAATGGGCGAGCTCGGCCCCGAGGCGGGGCACCAGATCGCGGAAGGCTCGCTGCTCAGGCAGGTGCAGTTCGGCACCATTTTCCTCACGGCCGGCTGGCTGGCCTACCGCCATCCCGCGGAAGCGCTGGGCATCTTCCGGCGCATGAACCCGTTCCTGATCCTGCTGCTGATCTATTGCGCGGCCTCGATCGCCTGGTCGCCGGCCCCGAACGTCACCATCAAGCGCGTCGTGCTGCTGGGCGGACTGCTGCTGACGGGCATCGTCATCTCGCCCCCGATCGCGACACCGCGCCAGTTCTCCCACGCCCTGCTGGGCACGTTGTCGGCGCTGGTCGCGGTGTCCGCCTTCGTCGCCGTGGCGCTGCCGCATATCGGCGTCGATCTGTTCCTGGACGGCGCCTGGCGCGGCATCATGTGGCAGAAGAACCTGCTGGGCGCGGTGGCCGGGCTCTGCGTGATGCTGTGGCTGCGCGAGTGCATGGAAAGGCGCCTGCCCCTGGGCCGCACGGCGGCGGCCACGCTGTTCAGCATCTTCGTGCTGTACATGTCCAAGAGCACGACCTCCATGCTCGTGACCGCGGTCGGCATCGCCGTCTATCTCGCGCTGCGCCAGCGATGGGTACGAAACAGCCATGCGGGACTGATCGCCTCGCTGGTGGGGCTGTCGCTGCTGCTGGCCCTGACCTATCTCTTCTACATCGCGACCGGGCGCCTGCCCACCTGGCAGGACGTGATCGCGCCGATCGCCACGCTGCTCAACAAAAGCCCCGACCTGACCGGCCGCACCGAGATCTGGCGGCTGGTGCTGGCCGCCGCCAGGCAGCACCTGACCTTCGGCATCGGCTACGGCGCCTTCTGGATCGGGGAAGGCGGACCGGCCCAGTTCATCGCGGACGAGTTCGGCTGGATGCCGTCGCACGGACACAACGGCTACATCGACTTGCTGAACGAGCTGGGCATCGTCGGCCTCGTGCTTTTCATCGGGCTGCTGCTGTGGCACCTGGCGTCGCTGTTCCTGCTGATGCGCATCGATCGCGACGAGGCGGCCCTGCATCTGTCCATCCTGGTGCTGATGGTCATCAGCAACTTTTCGGAAAGCCA
The DNA here is from genome assembly GCF_029845405.1 of Pigmentiphaga sp. GD03639. Lineage (NCBI taxonomy): Bacteria > Pseudomonadati > Pseudomonadota > Betaproteobacteria > Burkholderiales > Alcaligenaceae > Pigmentiphaga > Pigmentiphaga sp. GD03639. The sequence goes on along the minus strand of NZ_JAOCLR010000027.1, from coordinate 20,055 downwards.
GTTCCTGCGCGACGTATCGCTGCAGAACATGGTGTTGGTCTTCTCGTCCGTCACCGTGTCGGCCCGGCTGCGGCTTGCCCGCCGGGACGCGCCATGCTGATGCCGCGCCTGGGGGCCTGGATGGTCGCCGCCGGCCTGTGCACGCTCGCGCCGGTCCCCATCGCGGCCCGGGAAGCGGCCCCGGCACCGTATCCCTACGCAATCGACGAGGATCGCCTGGGCGGGCCGCCCGACCAGTCCGCCCTCGACCGCCCGCTTTCCCCCGCCGACCGCATCGTCGCCCGGCAAGGCCACTTCTATGCCGTCGGCGCCGACGGCATCCCGGGAACGGCGGACGATCGCCGGGTCCGCCTGTTCGGCATCAACCTGAGCTTCGGCGCCAACTTTCCTCCCGCCGACCAAGCCCCCGCGCTGGCGCGGCGGCTGCGCAAGCTGGGATTCAACGCGGTCCGCCTGCACCATCTGGATTCGCTGCCGTCCAGCCCCGGCGCAGCCCCCATCGGCATCCTGACCGACGGTCCCTACCCCACCTTCCACACCGAGGCGATAGCGCGACTGCGGGCTTTGATCGACGCCCTGGCCCGCGAGGGACTGTACGTGAACCTGAACCTGCACGTAGGCTACCGGTTCCGGCCCGCCGTGGATGGACTGCCGCGCCTGGATGCCGGCCGGGACTCGACCTCGATCGCCTCGCCGCTGCACGTGTATGCCTCCGCCCTGGTCGACCGCCAGGAGGCCTACGCCCGCCAGTTGATCCGGCGGCTGGGCCTGAAAGGCCATCCCGGCCTGGCCATGGTGGAGATCAACAACGAGGCCTCGCTGCTGTGGTCGTGGACCCGGCGCGGCGCCTGGGCCGAGGCCAGGCAGCGCCACTACGCGCCCGAACTGGAGCGCCGCTGGCAGGCATGGCTGGCGGAACGCCACGGCTCGATCGAGGACGCGTGCCGCGCCTGGATCCATTGCCCGGGTGCCGCCTGGGCCGGCGCCCTGCCAGCGCCGGAGGATGAGGACGGCCCCAATGGGCCGCTGGATCTCGCTGCCCAGCGCATGGACCGGATGCTGCAGCGGCTGGGCGTCGACCGCGCGCCGGGACGCGTCGAAGCCCCTCGCAAGAAGCGCGATTTCGTCCAATTCCTGGCCGACACCGACGCGGCCTATTTTTCCCGGCTGCGTCGCGTAGTGCACGAGGAAACCGATCCGCGCGTGCCCGTCACCGGCACGCAGATGGCGTTCGGCGGCATCATGAATCTCTTCTCGCAGCGGGACATGGACTACGTGGACGAGCACGTGTACGTCGCCCACCCTGTCGCCGGCGGCGCGCAAGACCGGGCGGACGACTGGCGCATGACGGCCGCGAGCGCGTCGGGCTCGTCCGAGCTGTCCCGCCTGCTGGCCCTGTCGCTGCGGCGCGACGCCAACAAACCCTTCGTCGTCAGCGAATACAATCAGCCTTATCCCAACCCCGGCGGCTCCGCGATACTCCCCATCATGGCGACCCTCGCTTCGCTGCAGGACTGGGACGGGCTGTTCTTCTTCGACTACGCCGACCAATGGCCGCCGCCGGAGGGGCCGACGCGCTTCTCGCTGGCGGGGGACTGGGGCAAGCTGGCCCTGGCCGGACAAAGCGCCCTGCTGTTCCGCTCGGCGTATGTGCGGCCCCTGGCGCGCAGCCTCGATCTTCCCCTGCCCGAATCCGCCGCGCTCGACATCGCGCAGTCGACCGCGGCCGACGCGCTCGAACGCAGCGTCGAGCGCCGGCTGTCCGTCGTTCCCGCGCACGCGTGGTCGTTCCGGCTGGCCCAGGCGCCGGGCACCGACGATGCGTCCTGGACGCCTCCCCCGCCTCCTGGGCAGACCACGCCCGATGGACAGGTGCGCCACGATCCGGCGCAAGGACTCGTCATCGTCGATGCCCCCCAGGCGTGGGGGGTGTTCGGCCCGCTGGCCGGCCGCCTTTCCGCGGCGGGCAATTCAATTCGGCCCACCGGTCCCGCGGCCCCCCTGTCGCTGCTGCTGACGCCCCTGGATGGACGCGCCCTGGCCGAGTCCGGCCACATGCTGCTGACCGTGGGCAGCGCCACCGCCGGCAGGCAGCCGGGCTCTCAGCCTGCGCGTCCCAAGCGCGTGATCCCTTATCCCGGCAAGCCGGGGTGGATCACACTCGAACCCGATGCGGGCGCGGCGGGCCCGTCGGCGCCCCGCGCCACTCCAGGCCCCACCTGGCTTGCCCGCCATCCACTGGAACTCGAGATCGCCACGCTGGGCCGCCCGGTCGCCGTTCACCCACTGGATGGCGCGGGGCGGCGCATGGCGCCCCTGCCCACGGAGGCATCCGGAGACCAGGCCGTGCGCGTGCGCCTGTACGCCGTATCCGAGCAATCCAGCCCGTGGTTCGAGATCGTCCGTGGCACCGCCGGACAGGAGACCCGTCCATGAACTCACGCGATCTGCGCATCGAGACCTTGCGCGGCCTGGCCTGCATCCTGCTGGTCGCCTACCACGTGATCGGCGACGACGTACGCGGCCTGCGCCTGCCGGATGACGCGTGGCTGCGGTGGTTCTCCGACAGCCTGGTGTACCTGCGCATGCCGCTGTTCACCTTCCTGTCCGGCTACGTCTATGCCATGCGCCGGCCCGCCCAGGCCGGCGATTTCGTGCCCTTCTTCCGCGGCAAGGTGCGGCGGCTGCTGCTGCCGCTGCTGATGGTGGGACAGGTCTACCAGTACGTGCAGCGCCATGTCGGCGAAGTCAACGTCGAACACGGTGGCTCGTGGTTCCGGTTCATGTTCTACGCCTACGACCACTTCTGGTTCCTCCAGGCGCTGTTCCTGATCTTCATCATCATCTACGTCCTGGACGTCTCCGGGGCCGGCCGCAATCGCCGCTGGCTCTGGACGGCCACGCTGCTGGCCTTCCTGGTTCTGCCGCACATCCGGTTCGCCGCTGATCCGTTCTCGATCAACGGCGCGTTCTACCTGCTGCCCTACTTCCTGCTGGGCGTCGCGCTGCGGCGCACGCCGGGCCTGGACGCGCCCGCCTCGCTGCCGCGCTACTGGCTGCCCTGCGCGGCCGCCGCCCTGCTCGTCTGCCTCGTCTGGCACCAGGCCAGCCTGGCCGGCTGGAACGTTCCGCACCTGTCGGCCGACGCCCTGTCGGGGCAGTTGTACTCGGCCGTCAGCATCGCCTTCCTGTATGCGATCGCCTGGCAATGGAAACCGCTGGTGCGCATAGGCGGCTACTCCTATTCCATCTACCTGTTCCATGTGTTCGGCACCGCCGGCTGCCGCATCCTGCTCACCCACCTGAACGTGCACGAACCGGTGGTACTGTTCGCCTGCGGCCTGGCCTCCGGCATCCTGCTGCCGATCCTGCTGGAGACCGTGCTCGACCGCTGGGGCATCACCCGGCTGCTGTTCCTGGGCAAGGCCTATGTCCGCGGCGGCTCCGCCCGCCGCACCGGAGTCCAGCATGAATGAGCCGCCCCGCATCGCGGTCTGTATCGCCACCTACCGGCGCGCCGAACGCCTGGACGCGCTGCTGGGCGATCTTGCCGGGCAGACGCTCGCGCCGGTCCAGGTGGTCGTGGTGGACAACGATCCGGCCGGCAGCGCCCGGGCCGTGGTCGAAGCGCGCCGGGCGACGTTTCCGGCGCCCCTGGTCTACGACGTCCAACCGGAAAAGAACATCTCGCTGACCCGCAACCGCTGCGTCGCCCATGCGCGCGCGGACTGGCTGGCCTTCGTCGACGACGATGAACGCGTGGGTGCGACGTGGCTGCAGACGCTGCACGCCGCCGCCCGGGACCATGCTGCCGACGGCGTGCTAGCCCCCGTGGTGCCGGTCGTACCCACGGACGCACCGGCCTGGATCCGGCGTGGCGGGTTCTACGACGGCCCCCGGATGGCGACGGGCTCGGTCGTGCCGCTGAACGTCATGCGCATAGGCAACGCCCTGATCGCCACGCGGTGGCTGGCCGGCCAGGAGGCGACGGGGCCGTTCGACCCCTCGTTCGGGCTCACCGGCGGCGAGGACGGCGATCTGCTGATGCGGCTGGTGGGCCAGGGCGCGCGGATTGTCTGGTGCGACGAGGCGGTGGCCACCGAGGACGTGGTGCCGTCCCGCCTGCGCCTGAAATGGATCCTGGCGCGCGCCTTGCGCGGGGGCCAGGACTACGCCCGCCACTTCCTGGAAGGCAAGCTGGGTGGCCTCGGGCCGGCGCACAAGCTGCTGTTCTTCGCCCGCGCGCTGGCGCAGGCGCTGGCCGCGCTGCTGCTCGCCCTGGTCACGCTGCCTGCCGGCATGCATCGCAGCGCGCACTGGCTCGCACGCGCCTGCGCCAACGCCGGCAAACTGTCCGTGCTCGCGGGCTGGCATTATCGCGAATATGCCTGAGGATCCATTCGTGGGACTGATCTATCTGCTTCTTTGCCTGGCGGCGGTTCCCGCCACCGTTTCCTGCCTCTACCTGGGCCTGATGACGCTGCTGTCGTGGCGGGCGCCCATACCGCAGCCGGCGTCGCGCTCGCTGCGTTTCGACATCCTGGTCCCCGCCCACAACGAGGCCGCCGTGATCGAGCGCACGGTCGCCAGCCTGCTGCGGATCGACTGGCCGGCCGACCGCATGCGCGTCGTCGTGATCGCCGACAACTGCTCCGACGATACCGCGCGGCTGGCCGCCGCCGCGGGCGCCACGGTGATCGAGCGCCGCGACGACACGCTGCGCGGCAAGGGCTATGCGCTGGCCCACGGCATCGCCCACAGCGCCGCCGGACAATGGGCGGACGCCATCGCCGTGGTCGATGCCGATACCGTGGTCTCGCCCAACTTCCTGTCGGCCTTCGCCGCCCGCATCGAACGCGGGGCACAGGCCCTGCAGGCCAACTACGGCGTGCTGAATCCCGACGACTCCTGGCGCACGCGCATCATCACCATCGCCTACGGCGCCTTCCACGCGGTCCGCGGCCGCGCCCGGGAACGGCTGCGCGTCTCCTGCGGCCTGCGCGGCAACGGCATGGGCTTCACCCACGAACTGCTGCGCGACCATCCGTTCCGCTCGGTCTCGCTGACCGAGGACCTGGAACAGGGCATCGTCCTGGGCCTGGAAGGCATCCGCGTCTGGTACGTGGACGAGGCCCACGCCGATGCCGAACTGGTGGCCACGGGATCGGCCTCCGTCTCGCAACGCCAGCGCTGGGAAGGCGGCCGCTTCGCGGTCATCCGGATCTATACCGGCAGGCTGCTGCGCGCCGGACTGACGCGGCCGGACCGCATCTGCCTGGACCTCGCGCTGGACCTGCTGACCCTGCCCATCGGCTACGTCGCGCTGGAAATCGGCGCCCTGCTCGCGCTCGCGCTGCTGGCCGCGCTGGTCACCCCGGCCGCTTGGGCCTGGGTGGGCTGGGCGATCCTGATGGGCATCATCCTGGGCGCGCACATCCTGCGCGGCTGGCAACTGGGACCGCTGGGCCCCCGGGCGCTGCTCGATCTGGCGCGGGCGCCTTTCTTCGTGTTGTGGAAACTCCATGCGCTGCTGCGCCGGCGTGGGGAACAGGGCTGGGTCAAGACCCGGCGCGACGGGCAATGACGGGCGCGCCGTTCTCATCCCGGCTGGTACGGCTGTTCGGCAGTTCGATCGTCGACCAGGCACTGCTGTCCGGCGCCAATTTCCTGGTCGGACTGATCCTGATCCGCTACGCCAGCGAAACCCAATACGGATACTACGTGCTGGCCTTCAACGGCATGATGCTGGCCACCACGCTGCAAGGCACGTTCATCTCGACGCCACTGGTGATACGCCTGCCCGGCCTGGACGCCGATGCGCGCCGGTCATGGATAGGCGGCCTGTGGCGGGACCAGCGGCGCTGGACCGCGGCCGGCAGCGCCGTGGCGCTGGCCGCCATCGCACTGGCGTGGGCGACGGGCGCGCTGCAGCCCGACGCCCTGCCCGTCTGCATCGCGGCGGTCGCCCTGCTGGCCGCCGCGACCTACCGGGAATATTTCCGCGGCATCCTGCTCGTCTACCAGCGGCCGCACGCGGTCCTGGCCGCCGATACGGTCTATGTGGTAGGCCTGATCGCGGCAGGACTGCTGGCCATGCACCAGCCCATCGCCGCGACGATCGCGCTGGGCGGCGCCGCGCTGTCCGCGCTGGCGTGCGGCCGGTTGCTGCGCCGCGCGCTGCGCCAGGACATGGATGCCGACGCCCCCCCGGGCCGCATGCGCGAGATCGCCCGCGTCGGATTCTGGGCGGCCTCGGGCGGCGTCATCTATTGGCTGTTCAACCAGGGCTACAGCTTCCTGGCCGCGGCCACGCTGGACCTGGCGGCCGTGGCCGCGCTGGCCGCGTCCCGGCTCGTCATGATGCCAGTGAACCTGGTTACGGCCGGCGTGCAGAAGCAATTGACGCCCGTCGCCTCGGGCTGGCTGCACCAGCTCGGGCCACGCGCGACCTTCCGCCGCCTCGCGCTGTTCTCCGCCATCCTGGGGGCGATGACGCTGGTCTACCTGGGCACCGCCTGGCTGCTGCGCGACTGGATCTTCATCGATCTGATGCGCAAGGATTTCGCGCAGCGCGACGTGCTGTTCCAGCTCTGGGCCGCCGTGTTCCTGGTCATGTCGCTGCGGGACCCGCTGATGCTCCTGTTGCTGCTGCGGCAGCGGCTGCGCACGCTGACCGCCATCACGCTGGGATCGGCACTGCTGTCGCTGGCGATCTGCCATGCGGCGATGCTGCGCTGGGGCGCCACCGGCGCCCCCTTCGGCGTGCTGTGCGGCGAGCTGTTCTATATCGCCGCCGTCCTGGCCTGCACGCGCGCCGAGATGCGCCGCGCCGAACCCGTGGCCGGCACGAAGGAGGTCCTGCCGTGAACCGGGCCATCCCCATCCTGATGTACCACCAGATCGACGCGATGCCGCCGGCGGGCACGCCCTTCCGGCATCTTACGGTCACGCCCGGCGCCTTCGCCGCGCAGATGCGCTGGATGCGGCGCCTGGGCTATCGCGGCCTGTCGATGCGGGACTTGCAGCCCTACCTGTCGGGCGAACGACTGGGCCGGGTATTCGGGATCACCTTCGACGACGGCTATCTGAACGTGCTGCGCCACGCGCTGCCCGTGCTGCGCGAAGCCGGGTTCACCGCGACCAACTACGTGGTGGCCAGCCGCGTGGGCGGGACCAACGACTGGGATGCCGCGCACGGCATCCGGCAGGTCCCGCTGATGTCGGCCGACGAGCTGCGGCAATGGATCGAGGCGGGCCAGGAGATCGGCTCGCATACGACCGACCACGTGGACCTGACCCGGCAGGAGCCGGAGCAGGCGCGCGCGCAGATCGCCGGATCCCGCCAGCGGCTGCAGGCCCTGACGGGTCAGGCCGTCGATGCCTTCTGCTTCCCCTATGGGCGCTACGACGAGCGCCACGTCGACCTGGCGCGCGAGGCCGGCTATCGCAATGCGACCACCATCCGGCGCGGGCGCGCGCGGCCGGGAGGCGACGCCTGGCAACTGCCCCGGATCACGGTGGACGGCACGGCCGGCGTAGCGGCCTTCCTGGCGCAGATGCTGACGCCCTACGAAGACTGGCGGGCGGGCTGGCAACGGTTCAAGCAGGCAAGGACACGTGCGCATGGCTGACCCGACCGTGCTTCCGGCACCGCGCCACGCGCACATCGACGTCGCCAAGGGGATAGGCATCGCGCTAGTGGTCCTGGGCCACGGCTGGTGGCTGTTCGACTCGCGCCCCCGGTTGCTCGATGTCATCACCTCGTTCCACCTGCCCATCTTCCTGTTCCTGTCGGGTGTCCTGCTGCGCCCGGGGCGCTCGTGGGCGACGTTCGCGGCGGGCCGGGCCCAGGCCCTGCTCAAGCCGTATTTCACGGTGCTGCTGGCGCTGGCCGTGGCGGCGGTGGCGCTGCGCGGCCAGCGCTTCGCCGACCGCGCCGCCGCCATGCTCTACGGCAACGGCGAGACGCTGACCTGGATCCCGATGTGGTTCCTGCCGTACACGTGGCTGGTCATGCTGGCGGCCTACTGGCTGATCCAGCGGCGTGCGGTGACCGGGCACGCGGCGGTGCGCACGGCGCTGCTGCTGGCGCTGGCCTGGGGCGGTGCGCTGGCCGTCCCCCTGGCCTGGGACCTGCCGGTATCGTTGTTCGGCCAGGAGATCGTCGTGCGCGGCCTGCCCTTCAGCGTCGACCTGGTGCCCATAGGCTGCTTCTTCATGTTGCTGGGCTACGCCTTGCGCGTCTACGTGCTGGCCGACACCGGCCGGTGGGTGCGCATCGCGTGCTGGGCAGCCCCCGCCATGTTCCTGGCCTGGCATGTCCTGGTGCCCGCCTCGCTCGACCTGAACCTGCGGCGCTACGACGATCCGCTGCTGTCCACGGTGGCGGCCCTGGTCGGCATCGCCGGCACGCTGGCCGCGGCTCGCGCCCTGGCCCGGGCGCCCGGGCTGGGTCCGATGCTCGGCTACCTGGGCAAGGCTTCGCTGTTCATCCTGATCTTCCATCAGCCCGTGCAGGCCGCCGCCTGGCAAGCGCTTCATCCATCGCTGGGCACCCCGGGCGCGGCCCTGCTGGCCTGGCTGGCCGGCCTGGCGGTCCCGACCCTGTTTTTCGCCGCGGCGGGCCGCATCGCCCCGCTGCGCGCCCTGCTGCTGCCCGCCCCGCGCACCGCCGGGCCGGACGCGCAAAGGAACTGAACATGGAAATCCGCTCCATCCAGCACTTGCGGGCGATCGCGGCGCTGATGGTCGTCGTCTTCCACCTGCATCCGCAACTGGCCCGCATGGGCTACGAGGGCACCTGGCCCGACTGGCTGTCCAACGGCGTGGACATCTTCTTCGTGATCAGCGGCTTCATCATGTGGACCACGACGGCCGGCCGCGCGGTCACGCCCATGGACTTCTACCGCCGGCGCATCGTCCGCATCGTGCCGCTGTACTGGCTGATCACCTCCTTCGTCGTGGCGATCATGCTGGCGGCGCCCCACCTGCTGCAGACCGCGCGCTTCGACCTGCCCCACGTGCTGGCCTCGTATGCCTTCATCGCCTGGCCATCCCCGGCTGGCCATGTGGAACCCGTGCTGGTCCCGGGGTGGACGCTGAACTACGAGATGTTCTTCTATCTCCTGTTCGGACTCGCCCTGCTGCTGCCCGAACGGCGCCGGCTGGCCGCCACGGGCCTCGTGCTGGCGGCGCTCGCGGCGGTGGGCTGGTGGCTGCGGCCGTCCTCGCCCGCGGCGGGCTTCTATACGTCGGACATCATGCTGGAGTTCCTGGCCGGCATGGTGCTGGGCCAGGCCTATGCCGGCGGCCGATGGCCGGCGCGCAGCGCGGCGGGGTGGCTGCTGATGCTGGCCGGCCTCGCGCTCCTGGCCGGATCGGGTGCCTGGCCCGCCGGTACGTCGCGCCTGCTGCAGGCGGGGCTGCCCTCGATCCTGATCGTGGCCGGCGCCCTGGCGATCGAGCGCGCGGGCGCCACCCCGGGGTGGCCGCTCCTGCATCGCGTGGGCGATGCCTCGTATTCGCTGTACCTGATCCATCCGCTGGTGCTGTCCGCGCTGTCGCAAGCCTGGCGCAAGGCAGGCCTGGGCGGCACGACGGCGGGCATGGCGGCTTTCTGCCTGGTCGCGATCGCCGTCTCCACCCTGGCCGGGCTCGCCTGCCACCGGCTGGTCGAACGGCCGCTGGGACAGCGGCTCACGCGCCGGCGACTGCCGGCAGTCCGCGCTACGACAGGTTGAGGCGGTCTTTCAGCAGCCGCCACAGGCGGCGCGAACGACGGTTGGCCTGGCGCTGCGCGCTCCAGTCGATCATGCTGTCATTCATGTCGTAGTCGCCGCGCTGCGCCTCGGGCACGTCGCCCGATTCCACCGCCGCGATCAGCTCCGGCAGCCGGCGATAGAACTCGTCGCTGCGATACGGAGGGTGCAGCGACCACATGCCCGGCGCCGTCCCCAGGAAGTCCACCCGGTACAGGCCGTGTTCGCGCAGCACTTCGCCCAGGATGACCTCGGCCTCGCGCGCGATGGGCGGGTTGCCCAGCAGATGCGATTTGATCCGGTTCGCCAGTACCGGCGGCGTCAACGGCAGGACGCCCACCTTGTCGCGCAGCTTCTGCTGGTCCATCACGAACACTCGGGTACTGGCATGCTGGAACCGGTAGGCCAGGCCCAGCTCGGGCCGGTCCAGGCGTTCTGCGCCTTCCCCATGGCCGAAGATCCGCCCATCCTCCCGGGGCGGCCCCGGCAGCGGACCCGCGAGCAGCACGTCGGCATCCCCGTCGAGCAGGCGCACCGCTTCCTCGACCCACTGCCGGCTGGCCCCGCCGAACAGCATGTCGCCGTCGAAATGGACCACGTACCGCGCCCGCGCCTCCAGCAGGCCATGGAAATAGGCATAGAACGGTCCGCCGTCCCAGGCCTTGACCGGAATGTCGTCCCGGCCGAAGTAGGTGTGGGCCACTTCCCGGCGGGTTGCGGGGCGATAGTCGACCTCGTGCCAGGATACGCGCGGATCCCGGGCCCGCAGTTCGTCGACGATGGCACGCAGGGCCGCCAGGTTCTCATCGAAGCCGGCGCCGCGATATCGTCCCGCGCGGCTGCGGTGGACGTCGATGCTGACGACGAAGCGGTCGACCATCGGCCCCCACACCCGCAGTTGGTGGGCCAGCAGGTGCCGGGCATGGCGCACGTCCATCGGGTACATGCTGATCTGGACCGCCACGCGGTAGGGATAGGCCACGTCAGTTCCTCGCTTCTTCCGTTTGCCCGGGCCGGCTCGCCAGGGATTCCGCCAGGCCGGCCTCAAGGGTAGTCCATTGCATGCCGAGCACCTGTTCCGCGCGCCGCGCGTCCAGGCGGATGTCCTGCTGCCACAACCGCAGCAGCGCGGGCGAGATCACGGGCGGCAGCCCGCGCAGGCCGGCCTTGCCGCCGGCGATCTCCAGTATCTTCAAGGGCGGCGCCAGCAGCTTGCCCTCCAGCTTGAGCCGCCGCGCGGGAATGCGCCGCACGGGCACGGCGCCCATGGCACGCGCCAGGCGCATGAAATAGACGTTCCAGCTGGGGGCTTGCGCCATCGCGAGGTTGAACGGCCCCTCCGCGCCCCGCCGCAGCATCGAGGCGGTCGCGGCCACAACGTCGTCGACGTGGACGAGGTTGCTGCATCCGTCGCCGGCCGGCCCGAGATCGCCCAGGCGGCGGGCACGCAACAGGCGCACGATGCGCTCGGTCCATTGCGGACTACCCGCGCCGTAGATGCAGCCGGGCCGCAGGATGCCGACCTGGGGCACGCCGGCCAGCAGCGCCTCCGCCCGGATCTTGGCGCCGCCATAGGACTGGTCCGGCAGGCTGGCGAACGGATGATCCTCGTCCACCCTGCCGACGGCGTCGCCATAGACCGCCATCGAACTGAAATGCACGATGCGCAGCGGCCGCGAGCGCGACGCCTGTACCTCGGCCAGCGCGCGGGCCGTGGCCACCATGGCGTCGGCGCTGCCTGCCACGCAGTTGACCACGGCATCCACGCCGGCCGCCGCCTGGGTCAGCGACCCGGTGTCCGTGGCTTCGCAGAAAACCGTCTCGATGTCGCCCGAGGCCGGCTTGCGGCGCGTCGCGGCCACCGGCTCGGCCCAATCGGAGGCATGCAGCGCGGCGGCAAGCCGGCGGCCGACGTAGCCGGTGGCGCCCAGGATCAGGACACGGGTCTTCATGCGGGACTCCCAGGGTCGGCCGGCTCGCCGCCGGCATGCCTTGCCTGCAGGTGCCGCGCCAGGCGCAGCGCCAGCGCGACGAGGGTCAGGGTGGGGTTGGCCTGGCTGGACGTCGGGAATACCGCCGCTCCGGCCACGTACAGGTTCCGTACTTCGTGGACGCGGCAGTTCCTGTCGACCACGCTGGTGCGAGGATCGTCGCCCATGCGCGCCGTGCCGATGTGGTGGCCGCCATAGGCGCCGTAGCGCGTCATCTCCCGCTCGACCTCGCCGGGATCGTAATCGAATTCACCTATGCCCGAGTCGCGGATGTCGGCCGCCAGCAAGGCCAGGGACTTCTGCACCGTCGCCACGTCCTGGCGCGTGTAGCGCCAGTCGACGTGCAGCCGCCGCATGCCGAGTTCGTCGACGGACGTGCCCAGCGTCACCCTGCTTTCCGGATTGGGCTCCTGCTCGGCGTGGAAATCCAGGCTGTAGCGCTGGGACCGGGGATAGACGATGATGGACGGGAACTTGCGGGCGGCCAGGGTCCTGTCGCGCAGCCAATGCCACAGGAACCCCGCCACCGACGGCACGCCCCGTAGCACGTTCAGGCCGTGCCGCAGCCAGGCGCCCACGGTGACCCGCTCGTCGCCATGCAGGCGCCTGGCGTACTCGTAGGGCACGAAAGCCCGGGCCAGGAACAGCAGCGACAGGATGGCGGTCCCGTGCGCGGGATCGGTGATCCTGGGGTGATGCAGGCGGGCGACGAAATTGCCGATGCCCTGCTCGCGCTGGACCTCGGCCCGCAGGGCCAGCCGCCGCCGGCAATACGTGCCGTCGTCGGCGACGTCGTAGCCGTGCCACGCCCGACGGGGCGGCGCCAGCACGATGTTCCCTATGGTGCCGGCCAGGTGGCACATGTAGTAGCGGCCCACGACGTCGTGCGCGTTGCCCACGCCGCGCCCCGTGCGGCCGGGACTGTTCAGCAGCAGCCGGACCACTTCCAGCCCCCCGGCCGCCAGCACCACGCTGCCCGCCGCCACGGTGAATGCCTTGCCGTCCAGCGCCCTGGCCTCCACGTGCCGGATCGCCTCGCCGGACTCGTCCATCTCCAGCCGGGTCACGTTCGCGTGCAGGATGACGCGCAGGTCCGTCGCCGTTCGCAAACGCTGCAGGTAGCGCCCGCCGAAATCCGTGGGACAGCTGAACCGCTCCAGGGTGTGAGTGGAAAAATGCGTTTCGACGAAGCCCTCCAGCATGGGCTTGCGCGGTCCCGCGAAGGCTTCGTCGATCGTATAGGCATAGTCGCCGGCCTCGCACCAGGCGTTGGCCGCGGGATAGTAGGGAGCCAGGTCCTCGGGGCCGATGGGCCAGCCGCTGCCGACGATGTACGGCCGGGCCTCGAAGTCGATGGGATCCAGGGGCATGCATCGCCCGCCCCAGATCGTGGTCGAGCCGCCCAGTTGCCGCTGGCGATAGCGATCGAGCGGGCTGTGCAGCGCGGCGTCTTCGACCGTACCCTCGTACAGGGCCTGCGTACGCGGTTCGGGCTCCTGCCCCCCCGCCTCCAGCACGATCACGTCCAGGCCGGATCCGGCCAGCGTCAGGGCCATGGCGATGCCGGCCGCGCCGGCCCCCACGATACAGATGTCCGCGTGCAGCCGGGCGTCCTGCGGCAGCGCGTTGGCGTCGAGCAACATGGAGGGCCTCAGGGAAAGGAAATCGTCATTGGTCGCACAGCCGGGTATCCAGATAGCGAGGCGCGTCGCACTCCTCGCGCATGTACAGGCGCGACGGACGCGGCGAGCCATTGTCGTACATCAGGGTGATGCCGGCGCGGACCACCGTGCCGCCGTAGCCCGGATACCCCGCCCCGCTGACGCGCTCGCGCCAGCCGTCCAGGGTCAGCAGGACCCGCGGGTTCACCTGCCATTCCAGGCGCGGCCCCACGCGCCAGCTCATGGTCTCGGACGTGCCGCCCGCGCCGATGCGATAGTTCTTCTGCCGCTCGCGCACGACGTTCAGCGACAACCAGGTCTTCTCGCCCGCCTGCCAGCGCATGCTCACCCGGCCGCCGGTCAGGGTGGAGTACAGCGTGGAGGGATCTTCCTCGTTGCCGAACGGCCGGTGCCACAGGTGGACGTGGAACGCGGTCTTCGCCGAGTAGTCCCAGTAGCCGCGCAGCTCGGCGGTGACGAAATCCACGTTGCGGTCGGTCAGCGTCGCGTACCGGCGCTGGCGCCAGCCCGCGTAGCCTTCGAGGGCGGTCCTGGCACTGTAGTGATAGATGCTGTTCAGGAAGAACTCGGTGTCGGTGTAGGCCCGGTCCAGCTGCTGTATCTGCAGCGGCGTGCGGTCGGGATAGCTGCTGCGCACCCGCGACACCCCGGCCATCACGTAGGAATTGTCCCGCCCCATGAGGTGGGCGGCGATCTGCACCTGGCTGTCGTCCCGGTTGTACAGCTGCTGGTTCAGCGCGAACTCGTTGCGCGAGGACGTGCGCGACACGCTCAGGATCGGCAGGGTCAGCGACTCGGTCACGCGCAGGCCGATGTCGGCATTGAATACCCGCTGCTTGAGCAGGTCGCGCTCGGGCCAGCTGCTGGCCATGTAGCGGTTGAGCCGCACCCGGTCGGAAACCGAGGCGCTGCCCTGGAGCAGGTCCCCCGCGCGCCACTGCAAGGTGGTCTTGAACGCGTGGGGATGGTGGTCGAGCTGCCCCTGGTCCCGGTAGTCGACGTTGCCGAAGGCCGCCGAGGCCAGGAGCCGCGTGCGTTCGGACGCCAGGGGGATGATCGCGGCCGCGCGCACTTCATCGCCCACGGCGAGGTCGCCGTGCCGCCTGTCCCCCGCCGTGTCAGGCAGGCGATAGGGGTTGCTGACCTGCTGGATCAGGCGCGAGATCTGGACCGAGTATTCGATCCCTTCGGGGAAGACCGGCGCCCCCGCCCCCAGGCCGCGCCGCGTCAAGGGCGCCTGGCCGCCGTCCGCGCCCACGCCGCGGGAAGGCGCCGGCGCCGCCACCAAGACGGGCGGCTCGACCGCCTTGGGCGCCACGGCGCCCACGGTCTTGGCGATGACCGCGTCGATCACCGCATCGGCGTCGGGCTGCTCCGCTCCCACGGGCCGGGCGGCGCACAGCAGCGCGGCCGCCGCCAGCGGTATTGCCGGTTGCCAGACAGAGGAACGCTGGTGCGCGCGCAAGCCCGCTCCGGCTAGAAGAAGCGTTCGTCGACGTAGATGACGTCGCCGGGAGCGACCGGATCGTCCAGGTTGACGCGCTGCTTGCGTTGCTCGCCCGTGCCGGGATCCGGGCGGCTGATGCTGATGCGCCGTTCGGAGGCCCGCTGCGTCAGCCCTCCGGCCAGCGACAGCGCGCGCATCACGTTCAGGCCCCGCTCCATGGGATAGGCGCCCGCCCGCGTGACTTCGCCGTAGATGTAGAAAACCTTGGCCTGTGGCACGTAAACGACGTCGCCGGCCTGCAACGGCAGATCTTCGACGGGGCGCTCGGGCAGGCTCTTGTTGCCGATGAGCAACTCCATGCGGCGCTGGCCGCCCTGGGCCTGGCTGTCCTTGCGCAGGACGACCGCCACGTCGTCGGCGTTGTCCTTCAGGCCGCCGGCCTGGGCCAGCAGCTCCAGCAGCGTCAGGCTGCCTTCGATGGGATAGCGGCCGGGCTTGGCGACGCTGCCGAGAATGGAAGCCATCCGGCTGCGGATCCGCAGCACCTCGATGGCCACCTGGGGATCGTTCAGGTATCCACGCTGCCTCAGTCCGTCGGCGATCCGTTTGGCGATGGCCGAGGGCGCCTCACCCCCGACGGCCATGTCGCCCAGGAAAGGCACCACGATATGTCCCTGGACGTCGATGGTGACCTGGGCGGCCAGTTCGGGCTGGCCATACACGGTCAGGTACAGCGTGTCGCCGGGCCCCACCGTGGCGACGGCCCCCCCCTCGACCTCGGAGGGAACGATGGTCGCGGGCGCCAGGCGTCCGGGATGAGGCATCTCATCGGCAGCGTAGGCGGCGCCAAGCGCCAGCCAAGCCATCAGCGCACCCAGCACCTTGGGCAGACATGTACGAAATTGCCTCAAAACTACTCCATTGAAGTCGCGAAACGCCCGCTAAAATCATCATGCCGATTATAGAGGGGGGATAAGGGACGGACCGCAGGTGCGACATTCTCGCAGAACAGCGCGGCAAAGGAACAGCAAACAACTCCAAGCCGGGAAATAACGCCGGCAATTTTTTGTAGCATTCTCCCCGCATCCCTTCAGCCCGGCGCTTACCTCCCGTCCTTACATCGACATGCCTACACACCCTGCCCAGCCCGATATCGTCCGGATGCGGCTTTTCGACCTGGACATCATCGCGGCGTCGTTTTCCGAGGCCGTGGCGATCCTGACCGACGCCGTCGCCAGCCGGCGCGGACCGGCGGGCATCGTGTCGACTCCCAACGTCGATCACGTGGTGCGCCTGGACAAGCAACCCGATCTCCAGCCCATCTACCGCCAGGCCGACTACCTGTTCGCCGACGGCATGCCCATCGTCTGGGCCAGCCGACTGCTGGGCCGGCCGCTGCCCGAGCGCGTGACGGGCTCGGACCTGTTCGTGGCGCTCTGCCGGCAGGCGGTCGCCCATGGCTGGAAGATCGCGATACTGGGCGGCATGCCGGGGGACGGTCCCATGCTGGAAAGCCGGTTCGCGGCCACCTACCCCGGCATCGACGTCACGGTGATGACGCCGTCGATGCGGTTCGACCCGCTGGGCGACGAAGGCCGCGAAGCCGCGGACCGCATCCGCGCCCTGGCGCCCGACCTCGTCTTCGTCTGCCTGGGCATGCCCAAGCAGGAAATCTGGGCCGGCCGCTATGCCGCCACCCTGCCTCACGGACTGGTGCTGTGCGTGGGCGCCGCCATGGAGTTCGCCATCGGCCTGCAGCGGCGCGCGCCCCGGTTGGTCCAGCGGATGGGCATGGAATGGCTTTGGCGGCTGCTTAGCAATCCCGGACGGCTGTGGCGACGCTATCTGAAGGAAGACCCCCGGTTCTTCGCCATCTGCTGGCGGGAATATCGCTCCGGCGTTCGCGGACGCTGACAGGAAACCCCCATGGCCACCAGCCGCCTTCCCTCCCACCAGCGCATGTTCTACAGCATGGCCGCCATCGGAGCAGCCGCGATCGCGCTGCTCTGCCATGCCGCCACCAGCCTCTATTTCGGGCGCCAGCCCTCGAACGAGGACGGGCCGCTGCTGCTCGTCATCGCGGTGGCCACCGGCATCGCCTACTACCGCTTCGAGCAACTGCTCAGCACCCGCACCATGGCCTTCATGCTGTGGCGCGCCATCCTGACCTGGTCGCAGGTGGTCATGGTGACGCTGCTCGCCTTCATCCTGCTGCCCATCGAGCACCGCAACCTGGGCCGGGAAATCCTGCAGGCCTGGGCCTTCCTGACCCCGGTGGCGCTGCTGCCGGGCCTGGCGCTGATGCGGCTCAGCGCGCAGCACCTCTACGGCGCGAGCCAGTACGTGCGCCGCGCCATCTTCATCATGCCCGGCTTCCAGGCCCAGACCCTGGCGATCCGGCTGCGCCGCTCGCCGGCCATGGGCATCCTGGTGGATGGATACTTCGACGACACAGAGCGGCCCGAGCCGCTGGAGTCGCTTCCCTACCTGGGCGACCTGCCCCAGGCCGTCGAACACCTGAAGGAACAGAAATCCAACGTCGCCTTCATCAGCATGACGCTGATGAAGACCCCGTACGCGCAGCCCATCCTGAACCAGCTGGGCGACTCGACGTCGGCCATCTATCTGGTCCCGGAATCTCCCGCGCTGGGCGACTTCGAGGTCAGCGTCAGCAACATGGCCGGCGTGCCGCTGCTGCGCCTGCACGACACCCAGATCCTGGGCATCGCGCGAGGCATCAAGCGCAGCATGGACCTGCTGTTCGCCAGCCTGATGCTGCTCGCGGCGGGCATCCCCATGCTGGTGATCGCGGCCCTCGTGCGGCTGAGTTCACCCGGCCCCGTGCTGTTCCGCCAGACGCGCTACGGCCTGGCCGGCGAGCCGATCCAGGTCATGAAGTTCCGGTCCATGTACACCCACCAGCCCGATCCGGGCAAGATCCGCCAGGCCACGCGCGGCGATCCCCGCATCACTCCCGTGGGGAGGATCCTGCGCCGCACGTCGCTGGACGAGCTGCCCCAGTTGTTCAACGTTTTCAACGGCAGCATGAGCCTGGTCGGTCCGCGGCCGCACGCCGCGGAACACAACGAGTTCTACCGGCAGCAGATACGCGGCTACATGCTGCGCCACACCGTCAAGCCGGGCATTACCGGCTGGGCGCAGGTCAACGGCCTGCGCGGCGAGACCGACACGCTGGACAAGATGATGAAGCGGGTGGAGTACGATCGCTACTACATCCAGCACTGGTCGCCCTGGCTGGACATCCGTATTCTTTTCATGACCTTGCGCCTGGTCGTCCATGACAGCAAGGCCTACTGACGACAGCCTCCATGCCCGATACCCCCGCCACCCAGCGACTGATGGAAGTCGAGATCAAGCTCGCCTTCATGGAAGACCTGGTGGAGCAGTTGAACGAACTCGTCTTCCGGCAGCAGCAGCAGATCGATGCGCTGGCGCGCGAGCTGGCCAGGGTCCGGGAACAGAGCGCGCAGGGGCCGGCCGCGCCGGCCTCGCTGCGCGACGAAATCCCTCCGCACTACTGAAAGGAACGGAAAAGCGCGCCTATGGCGCGCGGCGGTCCATCAGGGCCCAGGCAATGGTGCCGGCATCGACGTATTCCAGCTCGCTGCCGGCGGGCACCCCGCGCGCCAGCCGGGTCACGCCCAGCCCTTGCGCGCGCAGCAGCTCGGCAAGATAGTGGGCGGTGGTCTCGCCTTCGGTCGTGAAATTGGTGGCCAGGATGACCTCCTTGACCTGGCCGTCGGCGGCGCGCTCGAGCAGGCGGTCGAAGCCGATCTCGTGCGGCCCCACGCCCTCGAGCGGGGACAGCCTGCCCATCAGGACGAAATACAGCCCGTTGTAGCTGTGGCTGGCCTCGATCATGTTCTGGTCGGCCGGCGTCTCGACCACGCACAACAGGCTGGCATCGCGGCGGGGACTGGCGCAGGTCTCGCAGATCTCGGATTCGGTGAAGGTATTGCAGCGCGCGCAATGGCGCAGCCGGTCGACGGCGTCGCCCAGGGCCTGGCCCAGCATGCGGGCGCCGTGCGGGTCGTGCTGCAGCAGGTGGTAGGCCATGCGCTGCGCCGACTTGGCGCCCACTCCCGGCAGGCGCTTGAGGGCATCGACCAGCACCGACAACGGCGCCGGCCCGACGAATCGATCGCCTGCCATTCCCGTCCCGCTTAAAAGGGCAGCTTCATGCCCGGAGGCAGGGGCAGGCCGGCGGTCAGCGCGGACATCTTTTCCTGGCTCGTGGCCTCGGCCTTGCGCAGCGCGTCGTTGAACGCGGCGGCCACGAGGTCCTCCAGCATGTCCTTGTCGTCGGCCAGCAGGCTGGGATCGATGGCGACGCGCTTGACGTCGTTGCGGCAGGACATGGTCACCTTGACCAGGCCGCCGCCCGAGGCGCCCTCGACGAGCATGTCGGCCAGCGCTTCCTGGGCCTTCTTCATGTTTTCCTGCATCTGCTGCGCCTGGCGCATCAGACCGGCAAGCTGTCCTTTCATCATGGCTGGGTTCCTTGTTTGGATTCGGAAGATACCGGGCGGATCGAGTCGGGTACGATCTGGCCGCCGAAACTGTCGAGCAATTCGCGTACGAAGGGATCGGCCATGATCGCGCGCTCGGCCTCGGCCTGGCGCGCCTGGCGCTCGGACTCGGCCACCGCGAACGCGGTGGCGTCGCCGGTCTGGCCGATCTCGAAGCGCAGCCGCACGGGCAAGCCGAAATGCTGCTCGAGCACTGTGCGTAGGCGTTCGACCCCCGCGCCTTCGGCCAACCCGCGGGTCGCGACCTTCAACACGACGGTGCCGCCTTCGACGCCCACCCACTCGCTTTGCTGCGCGAGCTGGGCGGCGATGCCCTTGATGGGCAGCCGAGCCGCCAGCACGGGCCACGGCTCGTTCAATGCAATCGGGCCGCCGGCCGCGCCCGCGGCGTCTTCGCCGCGCGGGGGCTCGGCCCGGGCCACGGTGGGAACCGGCGCGGCGGGAGCTTCCCGCTCCACCGGCGGCGCCTCTTCCTGCAGCCCGGCCTCGATCTCCGAGTGCCAGGCAGGCGGCCCGTCTTCGTCGGCCCCCGCCCCTTCCGGGGGCGAGGCCGGAGCAGCCGCCGGCGCGGTCCGCGCCGTATTGCCGGCCGGCCGGGCAGGCGCCGAGGCCGGCGCACGCTTGTTG
>NZ_JAOCLR010000026.1:0-79147 GCF_029845405.1 Pigmentiphaga sp. GD03639 | reverse complement strand
TCTTGCCGCGAAGGCTTCGACCCGCGTTCAGATTTAACGAACCCAAGTGCCATTGGGGACTTTGGCCCGTTCGGCATCGCGCCGGGCGGGCTTTTTTTCATGCTTTCAGAATGTTCGCCAAGAACGGGAATTCAACGACGCAAACGCTTTCGATCTTTTGCCGTATCACGGCATCGCCGGAATCATGCTTTCCGAGACATAGGTAATAGTTTTTGTCTTCGTTCTTGGCAAAAACGATCCATTCGCCGGTCAACTTGTCAGCATCCGAACGACGTTCGTAATTCCCAATCGTAACGTCATGGGCCATCTGCCTTACAACGTCTTCCGTTACGTAGCGGTCTTCGCCTGATTCTTCGGCCTCTTTGACTATTGCTTCAAGGCTTGGAATGCCATGTTCCCGTAACGCGTGCTGCAAATTCATCGCCATTGACCGTATGCCCATTTCGCGATGATGTTTATGCCACAAGCCCGACAAGACCTTGCCCGTAAATTGCGATGCTTCTTTGGTTCCGGTTCGTCTGCCGCACCCTTCGAGATACTTTATTTCGTCCATAACCATGAACGGGTCAACTTCGCCCGAAATGTTGGCGCGGCAAAAGAATTCGGTAAGAAAGTAGTTGCTGACACGTCCCGCCGCTACGCTTTCAAGGCCGATGGATTCCGCGAAAGCGACGATTTCGGCGGTTCGATCAACGCCGTTGATGCAAAGCTTTTGCGGTTTGACCATGCTTCTTTCCTTCGATGGGGATGGACAGAAGCGATTGTGCGGGGAAAACGCAACGGGCGTCAGCCCACAATGCCCCCTTGCGGGCGAGGCAAAAAGAAAGCCCACAAGCGGCTTCGCGTTGTGGGCTTCTATGTGGGTCAAAACCAAGAATCTATCGTAAGTTCTTGATTTTATTGGGTATTTGGCGGAGAGGGTGGGATTCGAACCCACGGTACGGGGTTACCGTACGCCTGATTTCGAGTCGAACACGCGGAATACGCAGAACCGCGAAACGGCGTAGATGCTGGCCCTTCTGGCGTGCGCCAACTGCGCCAACCGCCTGAAATGCACCCAGTGTGCCAATATTTCCCCCACCGGTTAGGCGGCGACTTTGGCCCCGATTCTGCCCACCGCGGCGGCCAGGGTATCGGTCGCCAGATGAGCATACCGCTTCGTGCTGCGTGGGTCAGCGTGACCGAGCACCGCCCCCACCGTGTACAGGTCCACGCCGGCGTTAATCATGGCCGAGGCGGCAGAGTGCCGGATGTCGTGGAAATGCACCTTCGGCATGTCTACGGCCGCTCTGGCGCGCTGGAATGCGCGCTGGATGGTGATCTTGGGAGTTGACCGGTCGAGAGCCCTGGCGGCGCTTGCGGCCTTGGGGTGGATAGGCACAATACGCGGCGTGCCGTTCTTGGTGTCGAGTAGTCGAAAGCCTGCCGGCGTAGGATCGGCGCGCAGGATCTCGGAGAGCCGCATGCCGCTGTAAAAGGCGATTCGAATGGCGCACCGCCCTGCCCTGTTCGTGCAGGCCCTGGCCAGGCACAGCATCTGCCCACGGTCGATGTAGGTTTGCCGCTCGTTCCGCACGGTCGGGATCGTCACCCGGGCAGCAGGATCGTTCTCTCCCATCCCATGATGCTTCCAGCCGTAACGGCATGCCGCCGTCAGGTAGCGGATCCGATTGCGGATCGAGGCGGCCGACAATGGCCGAGGATCATCCGCCGCCCGGGTGGCCTCGGCAGCGTAGCGCCGGCAGACATCGGCCAGAGACGATAACGGTTGGCCCTGGTACACCCACTGCATCAGCTCGAGTTCCCGCTCGACATTCTCGCCGGTCTTGAGCTGAGGCGCCCTCTCCTTCAGGTAGACGAGGACGGCGTCCTCGATACTACGCTCAGTGCGGGTGACGCCCTGCGTGATGGCGTAGAGCTCTGCCGACCGGGTTCGGTCGTAGGCGTCCGCTTGCGCTCGCGTCCACGCCTTCGGAAGAATTTTTCGAGTTCGGACTCGCCGCCCATCGACAACGCGGTCGAACTCAAACACGAAACAACCGCGCGCCTTATCTCGGTAGATCGACATGATTGCTTGTATTCCAGGACATCGGATTCTTCGAAGGACACCCGCCGGCCGATGCGCACGCACGGTATCGGCCCGGCGGGCGCAGCCAGCTCGTACACTTTCCGGGCGCTGACGCCCAGAATCTTGGCGGCGGCTTCGGCGGAAATCATAGCTCGCTTCCTCCCTCCGTCTTGCTTGCAGGGGTGGTGCCGGGCTGCATCGCGGCGTAGGCTTCCCACATGCGCAGGCTCGCCAGCCGGGCGATGTCCATCGCTGCCGCCGGCGATATCTTCTCAGCGTCCCGATTTGGAGTTGCCGAGCGCGCGACACGGACTGTGACGCCGCCAGCAGGGTCGCGGTCGAGTAACAGCACGCCGGAGGCCGGACTGCCCAGTTCATCGAACAGCGTGTCCGTCCAGATTTCGCGCGGCATGGCGTAGTAGTGCTTCCACACCTTGGCGGGCCATTCCCGAATCTCAAAGTGCTCAGCGTAGACGTGCCGGCGGCGGATGACGCGGCCGCTTTCGTTGGTGTCCTCTACGACGTGCGGCAAGCCCACCGACCGCCGGCGCCACCATTTGTCCTTCTTGGCGTCAGCTCTCAGGTCGGCCCGGCTGATCTTGATCTCCACGTCGATAAGCCGCAGGTTCTCGGTCACAGCCAGCAGGTCGCATTCGTAGCCCGTCCAGTTGCAATTCGGCACCATCACCAGGTACTTTCGGTTGAAAGTCTGCTGGGCGATGGCGCGAGCGATCATGCGTTCTGACCAGCCCATCACTCCCCCTTCTCGGTTGCAGGGGTGCTGCGAGCGGCGCCAAACAGCGATAGCTGGCGCGGTTCGAATCCCATCCCCATGCAGGCCATGCCGGGAATTCCGTGGCGGATCGTCAGGTAGGGATTGACCGCGCACGGAAGTTCCTGGATGCGGCACCATCCGCCGCGGCTGTGCCGGCAATCGCAGCAGCGTTCTTGCTGGCCAGCCCAGTCCCTGACGGCACGGCCGATCAAGGGACGGGCCAGGCGTAGCCAGGTCGCCCAACGTCGCCGCCGCTCCACGCCCGGCGCAGTCGCAGGCAGCAGCTCGCCCCACGAGCTATCGATTCGTATGGTCATATCGATTGCCCGTATATGTGGGTCAGATTCCCCGGCCGCTTTTGCACTTCAGCCGGAGCCTCGTCGGGGTTTAGAACAGTCAGTGACCTATCGAACCATACGGCGCGCCCACGATTGCAGTCGTACATGCTGACGCAGGTTATGCCCCGCTCCAGCAACGACTGCATCGTGCTCTCGGTGATGACATCGGAGTAGTCATTCCCCCAAACCACCCCATCTCGCCCCTCGAATCGGCTGTGGAGGTAATACTCCCGCAGGAATTCCTTGAGCTTCTGGGGGCTCGGCATCGGCAATGACCGATCCCCACCGTGGATGACCATGTCGCGGAGGGACTGGTGTTCAGCCATGTTCCGCCCCCTTCTCGGTTGCAGGGGTGCTGCGGGCGGCGTCGATAGGCGGCGTTGGCAACGGACGCCACAGCGTGGGTTCGACCATCACATACGGCCAGGACCACACGCCGTAGCGGGCGTGGAACTCGCCGTCTGCCATGCGCCCCCGCGGAGTTGCCAGCAATACGCGTGTCCCGTCCTTCGGCGCAGTCTCGATTGGTTGCCACGCATCGCCCTGCGGGGAAGGGGCGCGGCTGGCGCGGTCGGCCAGGATGGCGGCGCGCACCGCCTCTTCATCCCAGACCTGGACATCCCCTATCGTGGCAGTGCGCGGCGGTAGTTTGATGTCGTCGGCGCTCATTGGGCGGCTCCCTCGGCGGCGAGCTTCGCAGCGCGTCGGAGTTGTTTGATGACGTCTGGCAGATGCTCTATGGGAATGTTCTGCGTACCGTGCTCGCCACGAATCCAGATTTCGGCGGCGTTGGGGTAATAGCCGATGGTCAGCGGTGCCCCGTAGTGCTCGCCGCTTTCCATCGGTAGCGTCATCGTCGCGGTAACAACTTCGCCGTGGTGGCTAAATTCCTGGATCTCAGCCATTACTTTTCTCCTTCCCGCAGGGGCGAGCCCGCAGCGGTGGCTGCTTTCGCATGATTTTCGGTTTGATAGATTCGGCCTCGGCAGTACGCCCGGCGAGCCCATAGCGGCCATCCCAGCGTAGCTGCGCGCAGATACGGCAGGCCCAGCGATTCATGCCGGCGCCCCAGCGCCTCGAAATAGCGTTTCCCGGCGAGCGGTTTAGTCATGATCGCTCCCGGTGGTGCGCTGCTCCCCGCCAACGAGGGCAGACGCCTGGACATGAAGTTGATGGTGATGCTCGGCGCAGAGCCATGTCACTGCCAGTGGCAGGCTATAGGAGGCGTGGTGGCCCTGGGCAGCGACCACGCCGCAGACCTCGCATGGAAGAGGCACGATCCGGCCCATTTCAACCTCGTGCCGAAGTTTCCGGCGAGCCGAATGACGTTCAGGGTGCTTCTTTGCGTATCCGCGCACCAGTGCGTTGCGACGCGCCCGGTTCTCGGGAATTGCCAAGTGCCTCGCCCTATAAGCGCGCTGTTTTTCAATCGGAGGCCTACGGGTGATTATCGGGCGGCCCTCCGCCTTGCGTCGCGCGCGATACTCGGCCTGGCGCTTCTTGCGGCAGTCATCGCACTCATAGTCGTTGGTGGCCATCTGCCATGGCCTCGCCTCATAGTCGGCCTTGCAATGGCGGCAGGTACTCATTTCACATCCCCATCGGCGGCCGGTGCCTGGGCGGCGTATAGCCGCGTTCCCACCGGGTAAGAGAAGGCGCCCACGTCACTATTCCAACGCAATACGCGTACCGCTTCATCGCCTTCAATCACCGCTACATGAGCATCTGCTTCCACGCCCGCGTCTGGCATTGGCCCCCATTCCGTAGCCTGGACTCTTTGAGGCTCAGACCTTTGAGGGAAGCGCCCCTCTCGAATATCGCGCGCGATATGCTCGCTGGTGGTTTCCATCCGCTCGTCCTGCGGTGCCTGGTCGGCAACGGGGGCGGCATTGATCGCAACGTGGGCCCCGTCGAGGAACGCTTCAGTCAGCTTTCTGGCGACGATCTGGCACTCGTCCTTGGTGCCAGAAAACAAACTGCGACTACCATCCCCAGCCACGACCTTGTAGGCCAGCGCTCCCGCTGGAACAGGTCGATATCGGTTGATAGCCAGCCGTTCAATTTCTACTGGTACCGGCTCCGCGCTCGCGGCAGGCTGAACGCCCCGGAAAATCGGGAATGCCGTGCATGTCCCACCACAGCGACGCGCCTCCGCTCGCGCTTCAATCTCGCTAAATTTGCCAAACCATGTCCGGTTGCTACCGTCGATCATCCAGGCGTACGGCTCCGCGCTCGCGGCCGGTGCCTGCCCGTAGCGCTCAGCGTATTCGCGGAACATGGCGCTGAACTGATCCTGTTTGCATCCGGCCGCGCGCATGGCCTGCTTCGCGTCCAGCACATCTTGGAGCAAATCCAGATGTCGCTGGAGCAGGGCATCGCTCGGCGCTGCCGTTGCAGCGGCAGGCTGGGCGCGCACGTATTCGATGTCGGTGTCGTTCACCCGCTCTGCGCACCACGTCACCTCCGCCAACTGGCTGAATGGGGTGTTCGCGGGCACGTCGTCGTCGATCACTAGGAAGATGCGATCGGGGGCGCCCACTGGGGTAGCACTCTGCCCGCTGGGCGGTTGCGCCTTCCCTGCGAGCCAGAACACCGCACACAGCGCGCTTTCAGCCCGGCCCCATACATCATGCTCGCGCGCCAGGCGCTCGAACGCCGGGTCGTCGTAGGGATCGCCGGCGCGGATGTTCTCGGGCGTGCCGCCAACATACGGCCGCGCCTCGGTATTGCTGGTCTCGATGGGCGGATCGTTGAATTGATCGTCACAAGCGGTACTACTCATCGTCGTACTCCACGTCGGAATTGCCGGACAGGCAGATGAAGATGCAGGAGACGCCCAGCAGGAAGCCGAGCGCGAGGGTTAGCCAGCACATTGCTCTATCTCCTGCGCCGCCGCTTTCACCGCGGCGCGCCATTGGGCAGCCGGCCACTTGCTGGCCAGCCTGCTGATTTCGGGATCCTGCGCGGCCAGAACGCGTCGGGCGTCGGCCAGGCAGGCGGCGGGGATGTAGATGTCAGGCACGCGCTTCTGCCCTCTTCATCGCCTTGAGTACCTGCATCGACGCATACAGCCGCGTGACATCGAGCTTGCCGATCAGACCATCAATGGCGTTCACCCCGGCGCGGATCCGCTCCAGCAGGTCAGGCGCAGGCACTTGGCCGGCCGCCACAGCATCCTGAGCTGCGATCAGCGCCCCCGCACCATCCGAGATAACCGCCGCTACATCCGACCGCCGCGCATCGTTGCGCAGGTCCACCTGCAGCAGGTTGAATACCTCGGCCAGGGCGTCGAACGCCTCGATGGTGGGCGCCGTCTCCAGGCCGCGCAGGGCCAGGTGGGCGACCATGCCGAACTCATCGCGCAGCTTGGCCATCACGGGCAATTTGCCGACCGGGCGCGTGCGGTGGGGGATGAAGGGAGGGCGGGGCATGTCAGTTCTCGGTCTCATCGAACATCGAGCCCTGCGGATCCACCGGCGGCGTGACTGTGATGTCGATCTCGCCGCCTAGTACCTCATACAGCCGCGCGATCTGGTCCGCCGTCGGCGCGCACTTGACCCGGAACGTGATGTTGACGCTGCCGCCCTCCAGCAGCTCGGCGGTAAATCCATCAACGTCTACCGTCTCCAGCTCGATATCCGACGCGCCCCCTACCCCGAAGCCGATCACGACATTGGCGCCCGTGATGGTGTGCTTCAGGCGCAGCGTCTCGATCAGGTTGCCGAAGCGGCGCACGGTCAAGGCGTCGGGGTCGGGCTTGAAGATCTCTTCCTGGTCGGCGGGCGTGTCGGGCGCCTTGTACATGGACGAGCGCAGCACCGGATGGAACTCGGACAGAATGCCGTTGCCGGCGGTGAACGTGATCTTGAGATCGGCCGCGCCGTGGTCTTCGTCGCCGTGCTTCTCGGCTCGGACGTTCAGGTGAGATAACACCGCGCGTTGATGTTGAATGGAAAACATTGCTTTTGGCTCCTTACCGTTGGTACGACCTGAACTTCACAATCTTGTAGACGGCGCTTCGCGAAATTCCGAACTGCTCGGCAACATGCATTTGCTTCGCCCCAGCAGCGACGAGGGATCGAATCTGCGCCGCGTCATTGAGGCTCAAGCGTCTTGTTGCCAAACCCATAGACCGAGCGCGTTCGCGCCACTCAGGCGTAATCGATATCAACCCAGCGCTGTATGCATGCCGCATGTTGTGGCTGCGCGTACACCATTCCAAATTGTCGAGACGGCAATCCTTTGGGTTGCCATTGATGTGATTTACTTCCGGGAGGCTGTCTGGGTTGGGGATCCATGCAAGCGCAAGCAGGCGATGCACCAATCGGGTACTTTGCCTTCCCTTACGGTCCGTTAACCTGGCAACTGGGTAGCCCAGGCTAAGAGGCGTCCGCAACCATTTGCCGTCGTGCGAAAACGCCTGCCCGCGCATTCCAGTCCATTGCCTCGGATGCGACCAGACCATGCCGTGGGCGGTGACCGCGTAAAGTCCTTCGTAGCCCGGAATCTCTCGCATCTCTTGCATGCTTGCTCCATGTGGTTGGTGGCGCCCGTAGCGCAGGGCCAGCGGCCGAGTACCCGTCGGCGTGGGGTGATGGCTGCGTACGCTTGCGACGTTCGGCTTGCGTGCCTATCGCTTCACACCCTCGCCAGGGCCGGGGCTGATTACCCGAGTGCTTGGAACCATCACATCCTTGCCCGCGCCGACCTTTATCGGCCCCGCACTGGCTTGGGGAGTGCGCCCCGTTGGCAGGCAAGGATGTGATAGCCCCGGCATTGCCCGGCCGGGACGGGTGGAGATGGACAGCCGCGGGAATGCCTCCGTTGGTTGTGCGGCTGCCCTGGGGGAAATCAGAGCGCCAGGCGCTGGCCGATGTCATCGACCTGCCGGCGCAGATCGCGGGCGCGGCGGATGAACTCTTGCAGGCCTTCCACAATGGGCGGCTCGCCGGAAACCTCCTGCATGCCACCGACCGTGCACGGCACCGGGGGCACAGAGCGCAGGGCTGGCGATACCGCGCTGCGCAGGCGGTCGATGGCGCTGTCAAGGGCTTCCAATTCCTGACCCAGCTCGGGCAGCAGGCCCATGATGGTGACGTTAGGGCGAGGTGGCGGGACGATCGCCTGTCCGATGGCCTGCATTTGCGCCTGATTGCTGTCGTACATGCTCATTGCTCCTGTGGTGAATAAAAGAACGCGCGGCGAAGGTCGGAGGGAGGGGATGATTTAAAGAGCGAGGCCGCGCGCCGTGAAAGGGTCAGCCCTCGAGTTCTTCGAGGCGTGCGCGCCCGGCCGCTGCGATGGCTTCCTGATGCTCGGGCGGGACGGTGTCGCGCAACTCGTCGAGGTAGAGGTTCAGGGCTTCGGCGTTGCTGTGCTCCTTGATCTTGTCGAGCACGGGCGCGGGGTCGAAGGTGATCTGCGCCGGTGCATTGCCCTGGGCGCCCTCTTCGTCATCGCCATGCACCTGCACGAAATCGCCGTCGATGGTCACGGTCTTGCCGTCGTCGATGGCCTGGTCAACCTGCAGCGCGTTCTGCAGCTCGATGCTCATGGGCAGGTAGTTGGCCATGCGCCGAATGAGGGTCTTGCGCACCATCTGGTCATAGTCCGTCACCCACGGGCCGCTGCCGCTGGCCTTCGAGCGCGCGCGGACCTTGTTGACCTCGGTGATGGACATCCACTCCAGGTGGTGGCCACCGTCCTTGAACTTGGCGACGCCGTAGACCAGGCGCGGTTTGCCACGATCGCCTTCCAGGTAGGGCTTGTGCTTGAGGTTCGAGTCGATGCCCAACACCAGATCGAATTCGTCCTTCTCGTAGACGATGTTGGTTTCGATGCTGGTCACTTCGCCAGAACGGCGGGCCAGCGATATCAGACCCTTGTAGCCGGGGATGAACTGCGCCTCCAGGCGGTTGGTCTTGTTGTTCTTGAACGGCACCAGGTAGGCCTGGCCCATGACGCCGATTTCGAGGCCCAGCTGTGATGCCTGGATGATGGCACCGAAGACGCTGATGGGGTCGCACTTCTGCAACGTCGGGTTCTTGGCGAACTCGGTGCAGGCCAGCCGGATCATCCGATCCGGGTTGACATGCTTGGGGAGTGCCGCGGCAATTTGGTGTTTCTGCTTTTCCAGGAA
The DNA here is from genome assembly GCF_029845405.1 of Pigmentiphaga sp. GD03639. NCBI lineage: Bacteria > Pseudomonadati > Pseudomonadota > Betaproteobacteria > Burkholderiales > Alcaligenaceae > Pigmentiphaga > Pigmentiphaga sp. GD03639. Next base: position 69,827 of record NZ_JAOCLR010000026.1, on the reverse strand, counting down.
GCTACGGAAGGCAGTGACGGGGTTCTGCTGCTTGTCGTCGGTAGCGACGGATCGGAGGGCGGAGGTTGCGCTCATGGCGTGCAGGTCCTTTTAACGAAGGCGGAAAACGCGGGATTGGGAAACCTTCACGAACTGCTCGTGCAGGTCAGGATGGGCGGCCTTGAAGGCGGTGGAGTCGAAGCGCCGAGCCTGCTGGCCCTTCCACGTGGCGATGACGGCGCCGCGCAACGTCAAGTGCGTGGCATTGCCCATGCGCACCTGCAGGCTCTCTTTGAGCTGGTCGGCCTGGTCGCCCAGGCGCTTCAGGTCTTCGGTGATGGATTTCAGGCGTAGCCATTCGGTCTCGGCCTGATCATCCGCCTCGATCGCCACCGCATCATCACCCTGGCCGTACAGCCGCATCACGTCCGTTACCGTGGTGGGCTCGGGCGGGTCCAGGCGCTGGACGCGATCCCAGAACTCGACTTCCTTGGCGCGGATGCCGGCGATGGTCGGCTCGTCTCGGCGAACCTCGTAGATGCGGAAATCGTCGGCGCCGATCAGCACGCCGAAGATGCAGCGCCCGCGGCCAGTGACCATCAGACCGTGCATGGCCTGGGCGGCGTAGTGCAGCGGCACTTCGTCCGATTGCTGCTCGCCCCACTCCCTGGCCTTGAACGGGCTCACGGTCTTGATTTCGACGTTGTCGCCAGTTGAGGTCTCGGCGTCGATCTCGGCCGCCAGGAATCCGTGCTCGGGGTCGATGTATCGATTGCCACGGCCAACGATCTGCAGGCCAGCTTCCTCGGCCAGCAGGTCGATGACATACGGCTCCATCCGCTTGCCACGGGCAAAGAGACGGGCCTTGTTCTGGTCGGGCTGCTCGGCGCGCGGCTGTACCTTGTCGAGATACACGTCCAGGGGCGTGCGCCAGGGAGAGATACCCAGGATGCCTGCCACGTCACTGCCGCCGAGGTATTTGGCGCGGTCCATGTTGGCGTTGATGGGAGCGTTCATTGGCCATTCTCCCGTTCCCAAAGATTCTCGCGGTCAATACGGCGCGCGCGCTCTTTGTCGAGGTCGTCGGCGGACAGCATGGGATACCGGCCTTTGCCAATCTTCGGATGGGTCATTTCAGCGATCTGTCCGAGCATTTCGTCCCACGTCAATTCGGGGCAGGCGCGGCCAGTTTCTTCGATCTGAAACAGGTTCTTGGCTTCGTCAAAGCGAATGATGATTGAGCGGATCACATGGCACCTATCGGGGTATCGAACACAGCCCGCGTGATCGCGGACTGGTCCGAGTTGATGTAGACGCAGCGGCGCTCACCGCCACGCTTGGCAATCCAGGCCTGCCGGCCGCACATGGCTACGGCGATCTTGTCGGCGCGGCCGTCGTCGGCGTACAGCGCGACTACGTCATTGCGGCCGATCTGCATGCCGTAGACGAATGTGGCGGACGGCACCGCGGCGGCCAGCAGCAGGATGGCGATGGCTTTCATTCGCTGCGCTCCAGGTCCAGGGCGTCTTCGATGTCGCACACCAGTTCCTCGGGCTCCGTCCGGAGCCAGTCGCCGATGATTGCGAGGTTGAGCGTGTCGCGGGCGCGCAGCAGGAGCGCGCGCAGGCGGGCGATTTCGATGGTTGGGTCAGCCATTGCCGTTCTCCCTGGCGCGCAGCGGCTTCACCCACTCCGTGTCAAAGGCCGCAATGGCCGCCGCGGGGCTGTCGCCGAAGCCGGCCACGCCTGACTGCAAGTCAGCGCCATACAGCGCGCACCACTGATCGCCATCTATGGACAGGGAGGGCCGATACAGCACGCTGGGACGCTGCATTTCTTCTCCAGCACGCCGGTGGGCATCGGCAGCCTGGACATACTCCAGGCGGATGGCGTCGATGGCCCAGCTCAGCCCCTGAGCCTGTTGCCCAATGGCCTCGCCGATCGCGGCACCGATGTCGCCACCGGAAATGCGGCTGCGTACGGCGTCGTAGATGGCTTGGTAGGTGTCAGCCATGGCGCCCTCCCGCATTCCGCACCACCCGCTCCGCGTGCTGCACAGCCAGGCCATACACGGCCTGCGACATCAGCATCGCGGCCCGGGCGAGCACGGCCGGCGATTGCGACAGCGCCGCCGCGAACACGGCGCCCCGCTGATCCGTGGTCAGGATCGCTTCGAGGCGGTGGGTCAAGTCCGCCCGGTTCAGACGCGCGACCTGGCCGGCGACGTCGTAGAAGTCGAAGAATTCGCGCCGGCCCTCGAGCACGGCCTGGATCTGGTCCGATGCCTCGAGCCGCGCCTCGTGGCGCAGATCGGCCAGGATTTCAGGGTCCAGGCCGATGGGGTTGGTGGTGGTCAGCATGGCGGGCCTCACAGGTCCGATTGCTCGGCGTTGTTGATGGCGCGCTGGGCCACGATGACGGAGCGCATGCGGTCGTAGACGCGGCCCATGGCCGTGTTCCAGCCCATGGCGAAGTCGGTCTGGCGCTGGCCGTGCGGGGTGAAGTCCGCCACCTGCGGGGCGCCGGCCGTAACAGCATCGTCCAAGTCGCGCAGCGTGGGCAGGCCGGCGTTGTTCAGGTGCGCGTTGGCGTTGGCCACGGCCTCCTGCTGGGCATCGCTGGCGGGCGTGCCAGCCGCTTGCAGGTCCAGGCCGTAGGCGGCGGCGAAGGCGGATTGATCGGCGTAGTCCTCGACGTGGAACGTGCGGCTCAGGCGAACCGCCACGCCTGAGAAGCTCCAGGTGACGCGCGGCTCATCGTTTTGTCCCGGCGCCTTGGGGATGATGACGCTGACCGTGGACTTTCCGAGATTTGTCAGCGCACACATGGCGCTATAGACGGCCTGGGCCTGCGGCAGCGTAAGAGCGAGTGTCTTGTTCATTTCCCATCCTCCTTGCCCTGGTGGGCGGTGTCCCGTTCGGCTCGCTGATGCGGCGTGGCGGGTTGATGGGGTGAATTCTCACGCATGTGAGTTATTCTGTCAACACGATTGTGAGAATTTTATGTGCGGTTGTGAGTTGACGAGGTTTTGCCTGCAACTGGCCACAAAAAACCCCGCCGGAGCGGGGTTGTGTTAGAGCGACCCGAAATCGCTGGGGCTTGGACTATCGACGCTGCAACATCTGTTGAAGCAGAAGGGTATTGGTCATGCCCTGTTGCTGCGAAGCCAAAGAGTTACGCAAACGATCATCGACCCGCGCCAACTCCACCTGCAGGTCCGCATTGGAGCGTCTTGCGATCGACTCGTACGTCGTGGTGTCAATCGTGCCCGCTTCGAGCTTCTCTGATGCGTCGACCAGATTCGCTACGTGCTTCATGTGAAGCGCCTCGACCTCAGAAACGGGTCTTTGAGAGAGCAAGTGATACAAACCCTTGTAATACAAGGATTTGGGAATTTCGCCCGAAACCATGCGTGGCCCGAAAGTGCGGCCGTATTCGGCTACCGCAGCCGTTTTGGGGGCGACGGCTGGCGGCTTTGCCGCACAGCCAACAAGTAATGCCGTCGCTATGCAAAGACCCAAGAAGCGCATTCTGTTATCCCCCATACGCTTGAGAACCACATTCCAGGTCGGATCATTGGCCGGCATGGTTACACGTTCCTGTGTTTGCTGGGCGGGACGATGTCGCCGACGGCATGAATTGTTCGGATATCCTGGAGATCCAGAACGATCCGCTCCCCTCCATTCACAGACTCAACGGTAACCGCCTCCGCGCCGCGAAACAGGAACTCCTTGACCATCTTTCGACCGTCCTTAAGTTCGATCGCCACGTATTCTCCGGAAGATAGGGCGGCATTGGGTTCCACAATGACGAACCATCTGTCTCGTATGGCCGGATGCATGCTGCTACCGCGGACACGCAAGGCATAGGCGTTCCTGTCTGAGGAATGGCACTCGACATAGCCATCTGCACCGACTGCTTGCACCTCTTCGTACCAGCCGTTCACGCCCAACTGTGCTGTTCCCGCAACGGGTAACAACGTTGGCGCCCGCGCCAAGCCCACATATTCAATCCCATCCTCTGCGACAGATTCGCCAACAACTTGTCGAGGGCCTTTCCCCGACTGAAGCCATTCCGGGCGAACCCCTACTGCCGCTGCGATAGCCAGCAACTCGCGTGGTCTTTTCCGCGCGCCGGATTCGATATTGCCGATGGTGCCAGGGGATACACCCGCCTTAGCGGCCAATTCCGGTTGCGTTAGGCCCGTCTTTTCTCTTGCGTCCTTTAGACGCTCTGCTATGGATTTCACGTCTGTGATGTTCTCACGCTGTTGACTCACGAGGGTGAGAGACGCTAGACTCACAATTGTGAGAAACAACGAGAGCCACATGGACGCCCTTTCCCAAGCAATTGCGGCCGTAGGCGGCACGTCTCGCCTTGCCGAACTGGTTGGCGTGTCGAGCAGCGCACCGAGCATGTGGAAATCGCGCGGACGAGTCCCGGCGGATTACTGCCCGGCAATCGAGCGCGCTACAGCGGGCACCGTCCGCTGCGAAGACCTGCGCCCCGACGTCGATTGGGCGTATCTGCGCCAGTCCGCTGCTGCCGCCCCCACCCCCACCCCCGCCGGGGAGGTGGCCTGAGATGCGCGAGGTCATACGCCTGGCTGGGTGGGTTCTCCTGTATGGGGCGCTGGCTCTTGGTGCGATTGCGCTGTTCGCGGAGGCATCTCTGAAATGCGCCTGAACAGTGAAAGCGACTGCAACAAGAGCATGTTCATGCCGATCAGGATCAACATGAATGCTCCCAGGCCGTTCATGAAAGGCCGCGGGCCTTCGACGACATGGGGTATTGCGAAGGCGAGCACGGCGAGCAAGGCGGCGACGGCGAGGCATATGCCCTTCAACTGCGATTCGATCACTCGGTACAGCGGAGGATCTTCGCGCGCCGTCTTGATCAGCCAGATGTATCCGGCGCCATATGCGGGCAGTAGCAAGCCCAACAAGAATTCCCAGTTCATGAGGGTCCCCCAGGGGTATCGATCGGTGTGTGAGAGCTTCGATCGTAGCCGCGCCGCGGCGCCCTCGCCATATCCCAGGAAGGGCCGCTAATGCAGCGCCTCGCCCCTGTCCCCCTCGTACCTCGCCACGTCCGCCTCCAGGCATCGGCGCTGAAACACCACGGCCACCAGTTCGTCCGGCGCGCTCCCATGCACGCGCAGGCATATCTCTCTGGCCTCGGCCAGCAGTCGTTCGGTTTCGGTCATGGTCGGAGTGTCGCGGGCCAACGGCCTGGGCGTCGATTGTGGGGTCTACGTACCCCGGGAAGCAGGTGATATCCATGGCTGAATCTTCCGCCGCCGTCGACGCACTGGCACGCAAGATCGAGCGCGAGGTGTTGCGCCGGCTTGCCTCCGTCGGGCAGGCGCGCATCGCCGAGCAACTGGGCGTGAACGAGTCCACCGTCTCGCGCTGGAAGGACGGCGATATCGCGCGTTGGGCACGCTTCCTGGCGCTACTCGGGCTCAAAGCCACGCCGCAGGAGTACCGCTGCTACGACGAGCAAACCCTGGCTGCGATGTTCACGTTTGCCAAGCAGCGGATGGACCAGCTGCAGGGCGTCGATCAGCTTGTTTTCGAGGACGACGAATAGTGCGCACATCCACCACCGCGGCCCTGATGGGCCAGAACCCGAGGTTTCGCGCCTACCTGGGCGCCGACACCGAACAGGCCGCCCGCGATGCGCTGTGCCGGCAATGCGGGATACAGAGCCGGGCCGAGCTGGACAGCAATCCGGATGCGGCCGAGCGGTTTCATGCGATTCGGCGGGCGTTTGCGTATGGACGATCCGATTGATACGCGCAACAGTTTCAAACGGGCAGCCGGTGGCCACCGGCGCCGTGGTGATTCCTGCCCACTACGGCACGCCCGACCCATTCATAGGCAGGATGAAAGGTAAGGATATGGAACCAGAACTGATCCGATTTATTGACCGTCTGCGCGAGGCCGCGAAGGAGTATGGGGCTGTCGCCGACCTGCTGAGGATTCTCGACGAGTCGCTGCTGCTGGACGATATGGGAAACAGACAGATCATCGGCAATGACGAGGATGTCGAGTGGCTTAGAGCGGCACTCATGGCGGCGCAGTTTGTCGCCTACGACCGTTCCGGCGATAACCCGGAGTCGCAGGACTGATGAACATGGTCGCGGCGCCTCTTACCCCCGCTGAGTGCGATCTCAAGGATTTCCAGTACATGCCGCTGGATGTCCACCGATTGCTCACGTCCGAAACCTGGGTGCTCGGTACGGGAGATGAGCGCGCCGCGGCCATGTCGTTGTGGCTCGAAAGCTGGCGGCAAGTGCCGGCAGCGAGCCTGCCCAACAACGAGAGGATGCTGGCTCACCTCTCCGGATCCAAGAACTGGAAGAAGGTCAAGGAACACGCTCTGCGTGGTTGGATTCCCTGCGCTGATGGGCGCCTGTACCACCCAACAGTCGCCGAAAAGGCTCTCGAAGCCTGGATCGACAAGCTGCTCAACAGCCTCTCTGGGGCTACCGGCAACGCCAAACGGTGGGGCGTCGAGGTCAATATCGAGGCCGCGGAACAGCAGATCATCACGGCTGCCGCGCTGCTGAAAGCCATCGCCCCCCAATCGAAGCGATTGCAAAAAAAGGCTGTCGTAAAGATCCTATCGGGATCGCCCCCCGATAAAAATAATGATCGCCCCCCGACATGGAATTCATCGCCCCGCGAATCGCCCCCCGATTCATGGGGCGATCGCAAGAGAGAGATAAGAGAAAAGAAAGAAAACATCTCTCCCCAAACCCCTCTCGCAGGTTTGGACCATCCGGACCCTGGCAACGACCCGGCGCGAGTCGATCCGCCTGCGGCGCCAGGGGAGCCCGGAGAGCTGCCTGGGCCCTCGCCAACGGCCACCGGGGCTATGGCCGGAGCCCTGCGCAAGGCCGGGGTCACCGTGGCCAGCCACAACCCGACGCTCCACGGCTGGGTGAACGACGGGTTCACCGTGGTCCAGGCCCTGGAGGCCGTCGAGATCTGCCGCCAGCACAAGCCAGCGCCTGAGCCCATCGCTGCGGGATACCTCGACAAGGTGCTGCGTGGCCAGGCGAACGGCAAGCCGGGGCAGCGCACGAATGGCGCGCCGGAACCTGCCCCCTGGGAGGGCGCGAAATGATCGGCCACAACGCCATCCTCGCCCTACGGCAACAGCGCCGCATGCCCGCCGCGGTGCACGTCTGCGTGCTGGACCACATGCCCACCTACCGGCCCTGGAACAACCCCGAGAACGCCCTGGAGAACGGCGGCTATCCGCAGATCGACATCCTGCCGACCGATGAACCCGAAACGCTGGACCTGCGCATGCTCCGGGGCGTCACCGTGCACCTGTCCGGCTACGACCACCACCGCGTGATGACCGTCCTGGACCGCATGACCGAATTCGAGCCGGCGCGCATCCTCGCCTGCCGCTTGACCACCCCGAGGAACATCATCGACTGGACGCCCGAGCACGGCCTGGTCGAACACGAAACGGAGGCCGCATGAGCGCCCAAGTCGTCCCGATCATCACGCCCGACAACACCGATTTCCAGCGGTACATGCAGGAGACCGAGCCGCGGGTCAAGGTGCTGCCCGCTACCGCCTGGCGCGATGCCCTGATCCGCTCCACCGGTCCGCAGCAGGTCGAGGTTGCCGGTGCAGTGCTGCCCTGGTCCAAGACCCATCACGACATCCGGTTTCGTCCTGGCGAAGTCAGCCTGTGGCAGGGCATCAACGGCCACGGCAAGAGCCAGATGTTGGGCCAGGCCATCCTGGGGTTCAACCAGCAGAAGGAACGCGCCTGCATCGCCTCCTTCGAGATGCGCCCCATCGACACGCTCAAGCGCATGATGCGCCAGGCCTCGACCGCCAGAGAACCCAGCGCGCAGTTTGCCGAGCGGTTCGCCTCCTGGCTATCCGGCCGTCTGTGGCTCTACGACCAGCTCGGCACGGTCAAGCCCCAGATGGTCCTGGCCGTGGGCCGCTACTGCGCCCAGGAGCTCGGCATCCGGCATTTCGTCGTGGACAGCCTCATGAAGTGCGTCCGGGACGAGGACGACTACAACGGCCAGAAGCGGTTCGTGGATGACCTCTGCACCCTGGCCCGCGACAACGCCATGCACGTGCATCTGGTCCACCACGCCAAGAAGGGCAAGGACGAATACGACGTGCCCGGCAAGTTCGACGCCAAGGGCAGCGGCTCCATCACCGACCAGGTCGACAACGTGTTCACCGTCTGGCGCAACAAGCGCAAGGAGGAAAACCCCGAGCGATTCCCCGATGCGCCCGACTCGATGCTGATCTGCCACAAGCAGCGGCACGGCGAGTGGGAGGGCAAGGTGTCGCTCTGGTACCACGCCGACAGCCTGCAGTACACCGGCACCGAGGCACGCAAGCCCATCGAGTTCATGGGAGGGCTGCTGTGATGCTGACCACGGACAAAAGCGGACAGGCGCCCTATGCCCGCGGCAGGACCTCGAGCGCCTGCTGCCCGGTTTTGAGCATGAACAGCTCGAACACTGCGGGGTGCATCGACCGCTCCCCGCCTTCCCATTTTTGCCAGGAACGCAGGTTCGCGTGGACGAGAGCAGCGGCGCGCGATTGGGTCAGGCCGGCCGCTTCGCGGGCCGCGGTGATGGCTGCCGGTTCGGGATTGGATGCGGCGCTGTGTGCGCCACGGTTGGGGTGGTTAGGCATCGAGATCTCCTGCGTCGTCGGCAGGTTGAGATTTTTTCGGCCGCCCCCTCCGCTGGGGTCTGGGGAGGACGATTTTCAACACGCGTTCCGCCCTCCAGATAACCGCCTGTGTGGACCGGCCGAGTTTTTCCCCGATCCACGTGGGCGACTGGTCGCGATGGTCGAGGATGAATTGATCGTCCTCGGGCGTAAATTTATTGACCTGAGGAGTGATCTCGATGCCCAGCGTCATCGCACGTTTGTGGATCGCCAGGGAATTCCTACCGAGCGCCCGCGCGATCCACGACACGCCCATGTGCGCGTTGTCAGCCAGGATTTTGTCCTCACTCGGACTGAATGCGGCGGGTTTTGCACGTCCTCGCCTGGCGCCGCCCTTGATCCTCAGCAGCTCCAGCAGCCCAGGGTGCATCCTGGTCTCGCCAGACTCCCAGGACCGATATTCCCGCAGCGTTGCGCGCACCAGTCGAGCCGCGTCCTCCTCACTCAACTCGCAAATCGTCCGAATACGAACGATCTCCTCGGGTTTGACTATGTGACCGCGAGGCACCTGGCCCAGCTTTTTGCTGTCCCATTTTTTCCAAAACTCGGCCATGGCCTGCACATCGCCAGCGCGATAGCGCGCCCAGGCGCGGGCGTATTCTGCGTGACGTTCGGCATCCCGGCCATCGCTCCCTATACGCTCATCGAGCGAGCGGCGCCCCTCTGCCCGCCGCAGCTCGGACAGCATCGTTGCCTGCCGTTCAGCATCCATAGGCGATTTGGGCGATTTGGGGGCCGAGCGCGCCGCCTCCGTGGCTCGGGGCAGATGATCGTACGTCAATGCCCCCTCGGCCTGCAGGCGCCGGATTTTCTCCGCATGCATCGCGCGGTAGGACGTGCCGGCCAACGGCGTCCCGGCTGGCAGGCCCCATGCGCGTCGATACTCCGCGGCGTCAATTTCGTGAATGCGCTTGATGTGGACGCCGAGAAACGCGAACCGCTTGCCGCATTCCAGGCACTCAATTTTCTCGTGCGCGAGGTAGGCATCCACCTCGGCACGAGTTTGGAACTGGCGTCGCATTTACCGGCCCGCCACCTCGTCGGCGAACGCTTTCTCGGCCTGGTAGTACTCGTCCGTGCCGGGCTCCAGACCCTCCAGGCGTTCGGCCAACTCGGCGTTCAGCGCGGCGAGTTGTTCGGGGGTGTAGCCGGTGGTGTTTTCGGTTGTGAACATGTCGGTTCCTATGCCCCTGATTTCCCGAGGCGCGGTGCAGTCCGATGTGGAGTGCATGGATGTAAATTTACGCCCAATGGGCGCAAACGTCAATATCAGGACAAACCCTATGTTTGATGAGATTACGGCGGACAAACACGGACACCCGCAACACATCGCGCCCGCGCGCGCGTTTTCCGAGGTGCTGAACCGCAACATCTTGGCCCTCGACCTGGCCACGCGCACAGGCTGGGCCATCGCCACGCGAGACGGCCGGATCCTCTCTGGCTGCGAGTCGTTCGTGCCGCGGGCGAGCTGGGATCCTGGCCAGCGCGGGCTGCGGTTCAAAGCATGGCTGCAGGAGATGCTCGCCCACCGCGACGTGCACGCCATCGTCTACGAGGTTGTCATTCGGCACGGGCCGCAGAACATGGCCGCGGCGGCGCACTTGTACGGTCTGCTGGAGGGGCTGATGTGGATGGCCGCCAGCACGCGGCAATTGCCGGTGGAAGGCGTGCAGCCCACGGTGGTGAAGAAAACGTGGACGGGCTCGGGGCGGGCCGACAAGGGCGCCATGGTGGCCGAGGCCAAGCGGCGCGGCTTCCGGCCCGTGGACGACAACGAGGCGGACGCGCTGGCCATCCTCGACTGGGCGGTGATGCAGGAAACCGGGGCCGCCTATCGGCTGGGCGATGGTGGACTGCAGAAGGTGGCAAGCATCGCCGTGCCGCCGCTGGCGCGCACACATGCGCCTGTGCGGGTGAAGAAGGCGCCGGCGGCGCAGGGAGTCCTCGTATGAGCAACGCCCTTATCGACCAGGCCCCGGCCTACGACCACCTGGGCAAGATCACGTTCATGGTGCGCAGCGGCGGTTACGTCATGTGCCGCCGGCCGCGATGCATGCCGTTCATCCTGTCTGAGAAGGAATGGAGGCGCCTCCCCAAGACGGAGGAAGAAGGTGCATCCGTCTGCATTGGAGGGTGGACGCGATGAAAGGCCACTCCGTCATCTCCCCCAACGCCAAGCCCACGCCGGCGCGGCCGCCACGCGAGTTCAAACCTCTCACGCACGACCGCGCCATGCAGGTGGCGCTCGACCGCGCACGCGCCGCGCAGCCGACGATGTCGCCGCTGGCGGGGAAGGCGGGGCAACCCTGGAGGACAGGCGAGTGATCGAGCAAACCCCACAGCTGCCCTCCGACTTCGTGGCCAGGCTGGAAAACTGGGGCGAGTACTACCGCGACCGGAAGCGCCCTGGCAAGACCGCCACCTATGACATCTGCGAGGCCATGGCTGACCGGGCTGGCCAGACGTTCCGCGAGAGCGTACCCCGACACGAAGTCGACGCCGAGGATGCCCAGATCATCGAGTACTGTTGGCGCATGTGCGGACATCGAGTCCATGCCCGTGACCGGGCGATCCTGCGGGCCTACTACGTCGAGAGGGTGGACCCACGGGGCATCTGCCGCGTGCTCCATGTTCGTTGGCGCTCGTTCCCCGGCGAGCACGCCAGAGCCGTGCTGCGTTTTCGCGACGCTGTTGCATTGCTGGAACGGGTGGGCTATAGTCCGCCGCAAGACAACCCGACTACCGTCGCCAACGCGATGTGCTGATGCCCTAAGGCGGTCGGCGCGCGTCCAAAAGGATGTGCGATGCAAGGAATGGAGCCCCGAGCGAGTGATCGCCGGGGCTTTTTGCATTGCGATTCCGCCATGGCCAATCCGAAAATCCCTTCCGTTTTTGACTACCCCGGGGCGCTGGACGACATCTGCGACCGCATCGAGGCTGGTGAAACGATGGCGGCCATTGCCAAGAGCAAGAAGGTGCATCGCTCCCAGCTGACGCGGTGGGTGCAGGCCGACGTCGAGCGCCAGCGCCGCGTGGACGAGGCTCGGATCAATTCGGCCGAGGCGCTGGCCGAAATGGCTATGGAAAACATTGTCGGGGCCAAGAATTCCGACCAATCGACGAAGGCCCGTGACCTTGCACATCATCTGCGATGGATGGCGGCCGTGCGTGATCCCAGGCGCTACAGCAACCGAACCGTCGTGGCTGGTGACCGTGAGAACCCGCTGGTCGTGGCCGCGGCCGATCTGACCGATGAGCAGCTTGCAGCTATCGCAGCGGGAAGCGGCAGCTGAGCTGCTGGCCCGACGCCGTGCACGCGCCGGGCTGCTCGAGTTTACGCAGTACACCAACCCGTACTACGAGGCGGCGCCACATCATCGCTTGATCGCAGCGGCGCTGGAACGCGTTGAACGCGGGGAAACAGACCGGCTGATGATCTGCATGCCGCCTCGGCATGGGAAATCCGAACTGGCGAGCCGTCGTTTTCCTGCTTGGTACCTTGGACGGAACCCCGAACGCCAGGTCATCGCCGCCTCGTACAACGGCGATATCGCCAGCGACTTCGGCCGTGACGTTCGGAACATCGTCATCGAACCGGCCTATGGCGCGCTGTTCGCTACCCGGTTGTCGCCGGACTCGCGCGCCGCCAATCGCTGGCACACGTCCAACGGTGGGATGTACGTCGCGGCGGGCGTGGGAACAGCCATCACGGGCCGCGGGGCCCATTTGCTGCTGATCGATGACCCGTTCAAGGACCGCAAGGAGGCCGACAGCGAGACGGCGCGCAATGACGTCTGGGACTGGTACACGTCGACCGCGTACACCCGGCTGATGCCGGGAGGCGCCATCGTGCTGATCAACACGCGGTGGCACGACGACGATCTATCGGGGCGACTGCTGGCGCAACAGGAAGCCGGCGGCGACAAATGGGAAGTCCTGAGCCTGCCGGCCATAGACCAGACCGGCAACGCGCTGTGGCCCGAGCGGTACGACATCGACCGGCTGCTGCAGATCAAGGCGGTACTGCCGGAGCGGGACTGGACGGCGCTATACCAGCAGCAGCCCGCACCCGACGACGGCACGTATTTCCAGCGCGATTGGTTCAAGTTCTGGGAGCGCAGGCCCGCCCACCTTTCGGTGTACGGCACGAGCGACTACGCAGTGACCGACGGCGGAGGCGATTACACGGTGCACCGCATCTGGGGCGTTGACCCGGCCGGCGACCTGTACCGCCTGGGCGGTTGGCGTGGACAGACGGCCTCGGACGCGTGGATCGAGAGGCAACTGGACCTGGTGCAGCAGTTCAAGCCGCTGGCCTGGTTTGGTGAAGCCGGGGTGATTCAGAAGGCCGTGGAGCCGATGTTGCGCCGGCGGATGATCGAGCGCAATGCGTACTGCCGGCTCGAGTGGCTACCCAGCATCGTCGACAAGCCCACTCGGGCGCGAGGGTTCCAGGCGCGTGCCTCGATGGGCCGTGTATGGCTGGAGCCGGGCGCCGAGATCGCGGAATTCTTGCGGTTTCCTGCGGGCAAGAACGACGACGACGTCGACTGCGCGTCGCTGATCGGGCGAGCGCTCGACGAAATGCACCCGGCCATTGTGCCAGTGCGCGAGCAGAAGAAGCATGTAGACCGGTGGGACCGGGCATTTAACGAAACGGACGACGACGACGAGTCATGGAAAGTCAGGTAATCGCCGACAACGAGCTGTCACGCCTGGTCGGATGGTTCGAGGACGCCGAGGACGCGACGGCCGCCGCTCGCCGTCTGTCCGAGCGGGACCGCGAGTACTACGACAACCAGCAGTGGACGCGCCAGGAGCTCGAGGCCCTGCGCAAGCGCGGCCAACCGGCGCTCACGATCAACTACATTCAGCGCAAGGTGGACTACCTGCGTGGCCTGGAACGCCGCATGCGTTCCGATCCCAAGGCGTTTCCGCGCACACCGCGCGAAGAGCAACTGGCCGGCGCCGCCACCGATGCGCTGCGGTTCATTGCCGATCAGAACGATTTCGACGAGGTGCGTAGCCGAGTTTACGAAAACCTGCTGGTCGAGGGTTACGGCGGTGCCGATGTGGTGGCGGTCGAACGTCCAGACGGACAGATCGATGTCGCGGTCGAATACGTGCCATGGGACCGCATTGTTTACGATCCACATAGCCGGGAGCCGGATTTCTCGGATGCTCGCTACGTCGGGATCGTGGTCTGGATGGACCGCGCCGAGGCGCTTTTGAAGTGGCCCGGCTCGGAAGACATCATCGAGGCGACATTCCAGGCGGCTACCGTTTCCGACACGTACGACGATCGGCCCAAGCTCGGGATCTGGACCGACAACCGGCGCACGCGGGTGCGCATCGTCCAGATGCAGTACGTTGGGAACGATGGCACGAACATGATCTGCACGTTCACCAGGGGCGGCGTGCTGGAAGAGCCGGCGCCATCACCCTACATTGATGAATTCGGCCAACCGGCGCGCTCGCTGATCCTGCGCGGCAGCTATATCGACCGGGAGAACAACCGCTACGGCCACGTGCGCAGCATGATCAGTATGCAGGACGAGATCAACAAGCGCCGCAGCAAGGCGCTCCACCTGCTGAGCGTGCGGCAGACGTACGGCAACACGCGTGCGATCACGGACAAAGACGCGGCACGCCGGGAACTGGCGAAGCCGGACGGCCACCTGGAGATCAACGCCGACGGCGAGTTCGGCAAGGATTTCGGCATCCTGCCGACGGGCGACATGGCAGCCGGTCAAATGCAGTTGCTGGCGCACGTCACCGGAGAGATGCAGGCCGCGGGGCCGAATGCGGCCATGGCCGGCAAGGACCCGCGCCAGCAGTCCGGCCGGGCGATTCAGGCCCAGCAACAGGGCGGGAGCATCGAAGTCGAGCCATCCGTGGACGACCTGCGGCAGTGGTCGCGCCAAGTATTCGAGGCCGTATGGCTTCGCGTGCGGCAATTCTGGACCGAAGAGCGCTGGATTCGCGTCACTGACGACGAGCGGAATTTGAAATGGGTGGGTCTGAACCGACGAATTACGCTCGCGGATCAACTGCAGGAAATGCCGCCAGAGCAGGCGCAGCAGGCCGCCATGCAAATGGGTTTGCAGCCCAATGATCCACGGCTCCAACAGGTGGTTGATGTCGAGAACGAGATCTCCGGCCTGAACGCCGATATCGTGATCGAGGAAGGCCCGGATCTCGCGACGCTGCAATCCGAGCAGTTCCAGATGCTCGTGGACCTGGCGCGCGCCGGCATGCCGATACCGCCGGACGTGATCATTCAAGCGTCGAGCCTGCGCAACAAGGATGCGCTGCTGGAGCGGATGGAGAAAGCCCAGCAGCAACAGGCGCAGGCACAGGAGCAGGCCGCCCAGGCGGCCGCTGAGAAGGCGCAGGCCGACGTGCGCAAGACCCATGCCGATGCCGCGAAATCCGAGGCCGGTGCAGCCAAGACCGTCGCCGAGACGGAGCGGACGGCGGTGGACACGCAATTGACCGTGCAGCAGGCGATGGCGCCCGTTGCCGCATACCTGTAGGTGACTCATGGCGGATGAATCTCTGGCGCTGCCGTTCCCTGGCGGCCGATTGAAGTTGGTGGACAACGGGGACGGTACCTATTCGCTGTCCGTAACCCCCTCCGGCGGAGGCGTTCCCGCAGGAGCTGCGACCGAGGCCAAGCAGGACGCGATCATTGCGCTGCTGACCACGGCCGTGGGGCTGCTGGAGGACATCAAGGCCAACACGACGCCAACGCCGCCGTAAGGCGACCGCAACCAAGTAACCGAGCCGCCATGTTTCACGACATGGCGGCTTTTTTATGCCGCCGCCGGGCTTCTCGGGCGTGATTTGCCGCCGCCGGGCAGTGATCGGGCGTATGGAGAGCAGCGTGGATCTGGAAAATGTTCTGAGCGGTAACGCCGATGGCTTTCTTGACGAACAGGCCGAGCAACACCAGCAGGAGCGCACCCCCCCCGCCGGGGATGGCGACCGGCAGGCCGAGCAACGCGATGGCAACGGGAAGGCAATCGGAGAACCGACGGGCGAGGAAGGCAAACCGGAAGCCAAGCCGGATGATGCCGCCAAGGATGCGCCGCCGGCATCCCAGGATGAACCCCATGTCCCGCGCAAGGCTCTCGAAGACGAGCGCCGCAAGCGCCAGCAGCTCGAACAGGAGCTGACTCATCTGCGCCAATCGCAACAAGCCGCGCCCCCGCAGGATGGCCAACAGCAGCAAGTGCCGCCCGAGATCATTCTGCAGCGACAGATCATCAACGAACGTCTGAATATGTCGGAAATGATGTTGCGACAGCAACATGACGACGTGGATGTGGTGATCCAACGGTTCGAGCAGGAGGTGCAGAAGAACCCAGCCCTGCAGGCCGAGGTATTCAGGCAGACCCACCCCTGGAAGTGGGCCTATGACTACGCCAAGCGCCTGTCGTTGATGGATGAGATCGGCAGCGATCCCGACGCGTACAAGACCCGCGTACGGGAACAACTGCTGAGCGAACTCCAGCAGCAGCAATCGCAGCAGCCGGAACACGCGTCGCCCGCGGCTGAAAAGCCGAACCTCCCCAAGTCACTGGCCGGCGCACGCTCGGCAGGCGCGCGGTCTGCGCCCGCCTGGACTGGCCCGACCCCCCTCGATTCGATCATCAAATGAGGTAAACCATGGCCGAGACTATCGCCACCCCCGGGTTGACTCCCCAGCAGTGGGACGACCAGTTTTTCCGCGAGTACGTGCGTTCCAACCGGTTCCGCCGGTACATGGGGACAACGGAAAACTCTATCATCCACGTCAAAGAAGATCTGACCCGCAAGAAAGGCGACAAGATCACTTTTGCCAACGTGCGCAAGCTGCGCGGGCCCGGCGTCACCGGTCGTACCGTGCTGGAGGGCAACGAAGAAGAGCTCGATACACGCTCGATGGTGGTGCAAGTCGATACGCTGCGCAATGCGGTGGTGGTGACCGATCACGACGAGCAGTTGTCCGCCATCGGCCTGCGCGATGCCGCCAAAGGTGCCCTGAAGGACTGGGCGCTGGACAAGATGCGCAACGACATCATCGCCGCCCTGCGCTCGATCAACGGCGTCAACTACGAGTCGGCATCCGAAGGCCAGAAGGACGCGTGGCTGGCCGACAATGCCGACCGCGTACTGTTTGGCAATGCCCGCAGCAACAACGCCGGCAACGACCATTCCGCGTCCCTGGCAAACATTGCCAGCCCGAGCGGCAAGATGACCGCCGCCACGGTGTCGCTGGCCAAGCGCATGGCGCAGACCGCCAACCCCGCCATTCGTCCCGTTCGGCTGAACGAGGATGAAGAATGGTTCGTGATGTTCGCCCAACCGCTGGCCTTCCGCGACCTATCCCAGGACTCGGCCATGCAGCAGGCCAATCGGGATGCTCGTCCGCGTGCGGTGATGGACAACCCGATCTTCACCGGTGGCTCGCTGGTGTGGGACGGCGTGATCATCCGCGAGATCCCGGAAATCCCGGTCATCCCCGGCGTCGGTGCCAGCAACATCGACATCGCCACCTCGTTCCTGTGCGGCGCGCAGGCCGTCGGTGTGGGCTGGGCTCGCCGCCTGCGCTCGACCACGGACGTGCGCGACTATGGATTCCGCCGCGGCGTGGGCGTGCAGGAGATGCGTGGTATCGAGAAACTGCTGTTCGGCAAGGGCGCCGACGACCTGGACGATCTCGTGCAACACGGCGTCGTCACGGTCTACACCGCCGGCGTTGCCGACGCCTGACGTGAAAAGGAGAGAATCAAATGGCTACGACGTATAAAGCAGCCCGCGCTCACGGGCCGGCTGTTCCGCCGGGCGTGGGCGACGGCCAAGCGCTCAAGGCGGCATCGGTGGTGTTCGATCTGGGCGCCGCCCTGGTCGTCAACGATGTCATCGAGGGACCCACGCTGCAACGCGGCTCCACGGTGCTCGATGTCATCCTGGTTGCCACGGATCTGGATACGGGCGGATCACCGGCCATCGCGCTGGATGTGGGCCCCACTTCCAATCCCGACGCATTCATCGACGGCAGCACAGTGGGGCAGGCGGGTGGCGTCGCCCGCGGCGCCTCGGCACCCGTGACGCTGACCGGCAACGAGCCGATCAATGTCACGGTGGCCACGGGACCCGCTACCGGTGCCACCACGGGCAAGATCAGTTTAACGGTGCTGTTCCTGCCGCCCAACAGCTAAGGGAGGACGGGGCGGCCGCGATGCCGCCTCGCTCATCAACATGGCACAAGAAATTCTTTTCACGGGCGATCCGGCATCGCCGAAGGACCGGCTATCTATTCGCATCGATGGTATCGAGTTTGCCCTGGGCGTGCCGACGCTGTGTTCGGACGCCCTGGCCGCTCGCCTGAGTGGGCATTCGCATTTCGAGGTGGCAAACAATGAAACTGCTGGAACTGAGCAATCGGGTGCTGGAGAAACTCGGAGTGCTGTCGCCCGGGGAGACGGCGTCGAGCGAGGACACGGAAAAAGCGAAGACAGCCCTGCGGGCGGCACACCAAAGCGTCGTGGTCGCAAGGCTCGCCCGCTGGACGTCGAATAGCCTTCCGTCGGCCTGCGAGGAGCCATACGTCACGCTGGCCGCGGCTCTGGTGGCGAGCGATTTCAATCGCGCCGCCGATCCGTCCTGGTGGAAGTGGGGCATGAACCAGATAGCGGCCGCAGCGGCAACGCCGGTATCTCAAGGCCCCGTCTGTGCCGAGTACTTCTGATGATCGAAATCACCATCGAGCCAGGGCAGTACCTACGGCGCGACCTCTGCGTATTCTCGGGGACAGACGACGGCCTAGCACTATCGCTATTCGTTGAAGCCGATGATGACACTGAATCGATCCCTGGAGATTTGAGCCTGATCATCTGGCGTGGCGCCTATGACCATCGTACGATCTCCGCGTCCGGCAACAACCCGGCCATAT
This sequence comes from Pigmentiphaga sp. GD03639, assembly GCF_029845405.1. Classification (NCBI taxonomy): domain Bacteria; kingdom Pseudomonadati; phylum Pseudomonadota; class Betaproteobacteria; order Burkholderiales; family Alcaligenaceae; genus Pigmentiphaga; species Pigmentiphaga sp. GD03639. The sequence goes on along the minus strand of NZ_JAOCLR010000026.1, from coordinate 51,176 downwards.
TTGCCATCGCAGCCGGAGATACGCGCAACCTAATCGGTCGGTGGTATTGGCGCATCGAGCAAACGATGGATGACAAGCTGGCCCGTTTGTGCGGCGGGGTGCTTGACATCCGCAATCCGGATGGGGGCCTGTAATGCCCCTCAAACCCATCCCCATCGTCGGCCCGGCCTACCGGACCCGCTCGCTCAACCAATCCGCCCAGCGCCTGGTGAACTGGCGCCTGGTCCTGACCGAGAAAGGCGGCAAGAGCCGCGGCGCGCTGTATCCGACCGCCGGCATGCGTCGGCTATCGACCGTCGGTGACGGCCCGATCCGCGGATTCAAGACGACCGGCGGCCGGCTGTATGTCGTCTCCGGCGCAGAGTTGTACGAACTCGATACGGCGTTCAACGCCAAACTGCTCGGCACGCTGGCGACCAGCACCGGCCGCGTCGGCATGGCCGCGAGCGAGTCGCAACTACTGATCGTCGACGGCACGGGCGGCTACCTGGTGGAGATCTCCACCGGCACATTCTCGGTCATCGACGACGAGGACTTCCCTCGCGGCGTCCAGCAGGCGGTTTACATGAACGGCCTGTTCATCGTCGGCGTGGACGGCACGACAGGGCGCATCTACTGGTCTGCCCTGCTGGATGGCTCGAGCTGGAACGGCCTCGATTTCGCCACGGCCGAAGGAGACCCCGACATCCTGGTTGCAATGATCGTCGACCACGGCGAACTCTGGCTGTATGGCACCGTCACGGCGGAGATCTGGATGTTCACCGGAGATTCTGACCAGCCGGTTGAGCGCCAGGGTAATGCTGCGCTGGAACAGGGCTGCGCGGCCACCTGGGCGGTCACCAAAGCGGACAACTCCACGTTCTGGATTGGACGCAACAACGAAGGGGAAGGCATGGCTTTCCGCGCCAATGGCTACCAGCCGGTGCGCATCTCCGACCACGGCGTGGAATATGCCTGGGCCCAGTACGAACGGCTGGACGATGCCCAGGCCTACGCCTACCAGCAGGAAGGGCACTCTTTCGTGGTGTTCATTTTCCCGTCGGCCGATGCAACCTGGGTCTACGACGTCGCGGCCAACGAGTGGTTCGAGTGGCTCTCGTTCGACGCCAAGACCGGCGAGTTCCATCGACATCGGTCGGCCTGCTATGCCCACTTCGCCCGCACCGAGATCGTCGGCGACTACGAGAACGGTCGCCTGTACGCGCTGGACCTGGGCGCCATGACCAACGATGGCAAAACGATCAAACGGGTGCGCGCCACGTTCTGCACCAACGATTCGCCCGTTCGCGCCTTCTATGGCCTCTTTCAGGTCGACGTCGAGGCCGGCGTGGGGCTGAATCTTGGCCAGGGCGCCGATCCGCAGATGATGATGCGGTTCTCCAACGACGGCGGCCACACCTGGAGCAACGTGCGCACGCGATCGCTGGGCAAGATGGGTGAGTATCGGCGCCGCGCGCGTTGGGAAAGGAATGGCTCGGCTTGGAACCGAGTCTGGGAGATCTCGATCACGGATCCCGTACCCGCCGTGGTGTTGGGCGCCTGGGTGGACCAATCATGAGCGACGACCAGCCCCTCATTCCTAACCCGCCGCGGGTCGCGTTCGTTGACTCACGGACCGGGATGATCACCCCCGAGTGGTACCGCTGGATTCTGCGCTTGACCATCCGCGTGGGTGGCGCGCACTCCCCTTCCCTCGACGAGCTCGCGCGACACCTGCAGGAGCTTGAGAACGAAGTTCGGGTAGCCCCCCCCGACGTTCCGCCCACGGCTGACGACGATGCATTGCTCGGCCCGGCAATGGCCGTCCCCGATCCCCGGGCTGCTGATGCCGCGCTGCTGGCTGTACTGGCCCCAGCAGCGTTCCTCCAGCTGTATTCAGAGCTGCTGCATGTGCGTGCCGAGATGGCCGAGATGCAGCGCCGCATGGATGACCTCATGAAAGGACCTTCGCCATGGCAGTAGCAGCCCGCGTCCTGGTTGACGCCAAATACGCCGAGAACGCCCTCACCACGCAGTACACTGCCGTGAATGTCACGGCGTTGATTGACAAATTCACAGGCACGAACGGCACGGGTGCGGCGGTCACGCTCGACGTGCATATCGTGCCAGCCGGCGGCACGGCCGACGCCACCAATCTGGTGGTCAAGGCCAAATCCATCGCTGCCGGCGATGCCTACACCTTCCCGGAGGTCGTGGGGCAGATTCTGAAGCCCGGCGATTCCATCGCGACATTGGCCAGCGCGGCCAGTGCGATCGTGCTGCGCGCTGCGGGACGGGAGTCGAGCTGATGGTGCACCGCACCTTCGACGCGGCCTTCGTCAACCGGGTCATGAACGATCCGGTGGTGCGGCCGTTCATCGGACCCGGCCCCGATATCCTGGAGATGGGTCCCTTTGTGGCGGACCGGCGCAATGTCGTGCTGGCCACCGAACACGGCTGCTTCCTGTTCCACTGGTACGCGCCAGGCGTCTACGAGGTGCACACGCAGTTCCTCCCTGCAGGCCGCGGCCGCCATGCGCTGGATGCAGCTGTCGCCGCGGCGCATTGGATGTTCGTGCGCACGGACTGCATGGAAATGCTCACCAAGGTGGCGCATTCGAACCGTTCCGCCGCGTGGCTGGCCGAGCGCGTCGGCTTCCGGCCTGCGTTCGAACGCGAATGCGAAGGTTACGGTCAGACGACCTATTACCACTTCCTCTACCAGGACTGGGCCGCTCGCGCGCCGGGTGTACATGAGCGCGGCGAGTGGTTCCATGACCGCCTGCAGGATCTGCGCGGCACGCCGGCCGATCATGGCCAGGATGCGGCCCACGATCGGTACGTCGGCATTGCAACCGAGATGATCCTGGCCGGCAACGTGGCCAAGGGAGTGGTGCTCTACAACCGATGGGCCCGCTTTGCGGGCTACCACCCTATCAGCGTGGCGCAGGAAAGCCCGCTGGTACTGGATATCGGCGACGGCCTCATCCGCGTCACCGACAACGATTTTTTGATTCAGGAGTAGATCATGCCAGGTGCAGCTCTCAGCGCTGGCGCGTCGATCGTCGGCGGCTTGATGGGGTCCGATGCTGCCGAGAGCGCCGCTGACACACAAGCCGCAGCCGCCGACCGTGCGTCGCAAGTCCAATGGGACATGTTCCAGCAGAACCGCGAGGACCTTGCGCCGTGGCGTCAGGCCGGAGGCGCTGCGGTCAACCGTCTGGCACAATTGCTCGGCATTGGCGGCAATGCCGCCGCCAGCGACTACGGCAACCTCCTGCGGTCCTTCACGATGGCGGACTATGAGGCCGACCCGGGTTACCAGTTTCGCCTGGACGAGGGGCGCCGCGGTCTGGAGATGTCGGCGGCCGCGCGAGGCGGTTTGCTGTCGGGCCGCGCCCTGAAGGACTTGACGGCATATGGTCAGGGCATGGCCTCTCAGGAATACCAGGGCGCCTACAACCGCTTCAATAACGACCAGTCGACCATCTTCAACCGGCTGTCTGCCCTGGCCGGTACCGGGCAGCAGGCCGGCAATACGCTGGCGCAGCTCGGGCAGAACACGGCCAATCAGGTGGGGAGCAACATCATCGGCGCCGGTAACGCAGCTGCGGCCGGTCAGGTTGGCTCCGCCAACGCCATCAACAACGCCATCGGCCAGGGCATGAGTTTCTACCAGAGCAATCGGCTGCTTGGGCTGCTGGGCGGCGGGGGCGGAGGTCAGGGTTATAGCTCGTTCGTCGGCAATGCATACCAGAATGGATTTGGGCCGGCATTCACTCAATCTGGAATCTACGGCTGATCATCATGGCAACTATCGATGCACGCATTCCCCTGGGCGTTCAGCCTGTCCAGATCGAGAACCCTCTCGCCCAATTCGCCCAGGCAGCGCAAATTCAGGGCATCCAGCAACGCAACCGGCTGTACGACCTGCAGATGCAGGAGGCCGAGCGCGAGGCGGCCTCCCGGAACGCGCTCAACGAAGCATGGCGGACCAATATCGGCCCGGATGGCTCGGTCAATCGCACGGGGCTGGTCGGAGCCTTGGCGCAGATCGGTCAAGGGGCGCAGATTCCCGGTCTGCAAAAGCAGTTCGCCGACATGGACGCATCCCAGCGGCAGGCAGCTAAGTCACAGCTTGAGCTCGCTGGACAAAAATTGGCGTTGGGCGCTCAATTGCTCGGCGGTGTCACGGATCAGGCTTCCTATGATGAGGCCAGACAAGTCGCGCAAGCCAGCGGACTGGACGTTAGCCAGTTTCCGCCTCAATACAGCCCGCAGATTATCCAGATGGCCCAGCAGCGGGCGTTGACCGCCCAGCAACGCCTCGAGCAGCAGTGGAAGGCATTAGGATTCGACCTCGAGCAGCAGCGGTTTGCCGAGGCGCAGCGGCACAATCGCACGCAGGAAGGGATCTCGGCTGGAACACTCGGTGTCGCGCAACAGCGTTTGGCTCTGGAGCAGGCCGCCCCGCGCGGACAGGTCGTCACGACGGCGGATGGTGGCGTAGTGTTGGTCGACCCGCGCACAGGTACGGCTCAGCCCGTCACCGGACAAGACGGTCAGCAAATACGAGGTCGGACACCTGGACAACTCACTGGAGCGCAACTCGAGAACGCCAGGGCCAAACTTCAGACTGTTGCAGTCCTTCGGCAGCAGATCGAGAACCTCAAGAGCCAGCGCGAAAACCTGGGTATCGCCAGCGAGGGGCTGGTGGCGGGCCGGAACCCGCTAAGCGAGGCGGGACGCAACTATGATGCAGCGCTTTCCGCGCTGCAAACTACCGTCCGGCAGCTCACCCGGACGCCCGGCGAAGGTGCCATGTCTGATTATGAATCGCGCCTCGCCATGGCGCAGCTGCCGAGCCGGGCCGACTTTGCCAGCGCCCGAGATCTCAAAATCCAGCAGCTCGAAGACCTGGCCGACACCATCGAGCGGGGGTACTCAGGGCTCGTCGGTTCGTCCGGCGGGAGTAGGGCGGCCGCGGCAGCGCCGGCACAGCCATCCAGGCAACCGCCGCTCGTGAGTTCGGACGCCGAGTACAACGCCCTGCCATCCGGCGCCGTCTTCATCGACCCGAACGGTCAGCAGCGGAGGAAGCCGTAATGGCTGCATGGGAGCAAGCGCCGCTTGTTGAGGCCACGGGAAGCGGCCGGCCAGCGTGGGAGGCTGCGCCACTGGTTGAGGCGCCGTCGGGCAGCAGCGAGATGCGCTCGCCAGACGGCACGCTAGTGCTCAGCATGGCGCAGCAGGATCCAGCTGAACCGACGCTAGCGCAGCAGGTGCAGGCCAGCCTGCCGGGGCGCATCGTGCAAGGCGTGCGCGATCCGCTGGATGCCGTCGCGCAGATGGCCGTCCGCGCAGTGCCGGCCGGCGTGCGCAACGCAGTGAACGACGCCGCGCAGTTCGTCAACGACCTTCCCGTCATCGGTCCCGCCACCCGCGCGCTGGGCATGACGCCGGCCACACCCGAACAACTCGACCAGCAGATCCGCCAAAACGAAGCGCAGTACCAAGGCGCACGCTCAGCGACCGACCACAGCGGCTTGGACATCGCGCGCCTGGGAGGGAACGTGCTGGCCACCTTGGCTCTTGGGCCCGCCAGTGCGCCGGCGGTTGGCGCTGGACTGGCTGCCAGGATGGGCCTTGGCGCGGCCTCTGGCGCGGCCTTTGGCGGTCTGCAGCCTGTCCTGCAGGGCGACTTTGCGGACGAAAAGTTGCAGCAGATGGGCGTCGGCGCGCTTACCGGCGGCGCCGGCGGCATGGTCGGCAATGCGCTGGCTCGCCTGGTCAGCCCACGTGCATCGACCAACCCTCAGGTGCAGACGCTACTTGCCGAAGGCGTCACGCCCACGCCAGGGCAAATGCTGGGCGGCACGGCTAGAACGGTCGAAGATAAGGCCATCAGCGTGCCGATCCTGGGCGACGCGATCCGCGGCGCACGGCAACGCGGCATTCAGGAATTGAACACGGCCGCCTTGAACCGCGTCACGGCCCCGCTTGGCCAGCGCGTGACGGCCACCGGCCGGGAAGGCATGCAGCAGGCCAATCGGATCGTCTCGGACGCCTACGACACCATCGTGCCGCGGCTCACATTCCGCGCTGACCAGCAGTTCGCTCAGGAGCTCGGACGCATCCAGCAGATGGCTCAGGCACTGCCGCCTGATCGCGTCACCCAGTTCCAGCGCATCCTCGACGACAAGGTGATCGGCAGGCTCACGCCGCAGGGAGCGGCGACTGGCCAGAATTTCCGTGAGATCGAGAGCGAGCTGGGGCGCCTTGCACGTAACTACGTCAGTAGTCCGGATGCAGATCAGCGCACTCTCGGTGCCGCGCTATTGGAGATCCAGACGTCGCTGCGCGATGCGCTGGCTCGAGCAAATCCACAGGCGGCCGGGGAACTGGGACGGATCAATGAAGCCTACGCCCTGCTCACCCGCGTGCAGCGTGCAGCGGCGTCTTCCGGAGCCGACAGTGGTCTGTTCACGCCGTCGCAACTCTCAGCCGCGGTGCGCGCGAGCGACTCGACCATTCGCAAGAATCGGTTCGCTCGCGGCGAGGCGTTGATGCAAGACCTTTCCGATGCGGGGCGAAGCGTACTGAACAGTACCATCCCGAATTCAGGCACAGCGGACCGGCTTTTCCTGAACGCCGGAGCCCTCGGGACGGGTCTGTATAGCCCGCTCATTCCAATGGGGTTGGGAGCGGCATCGATACCGTACTTGTCGCCTGTGAACCGCCTCGCAGCCCTAGCGATCGCGCGCCGTCCTGATGCGGCCCCACAAGTGGCCGAGCAAATAGGACGGATTGCACCTGCCCTCGGGATCCTGGCCAGTCCAGCGGCGTACCAGGGAGCGAGTAATTGACTTTGCGTACGGCAGAAAGCCGATCAGCACGCCGCCGATAACGACCCGCCACAACTGCTCTTCGTTCATCAGAACCACTCGTGTTTGATAACCGCCGCGACCAGGATAGCCACCCCATAGAAGATCCACCGAAGATTAACCTCGATGCTGCGAAGTGTCTCGTGCATGGCGTACAGCTTTTGCTCAATCCGCTCGGTTGTCGGCGTCGGCAGGTGATCATCATCGAACACGATCAATCCTTCTTGGCGCGGCCCCAACTCGCAAAATTCTGCGCCCGAAGCCTGAATAAATAGCCGCATAGCGGCACAGAGACGAAAGCCCCGCGCTGCGACCAACAGCCGGGGCTTTCTTGTTTCCACCCCCTTGCGCAGGAAGGGAGAAGAACCTTCGTGAATATTACCAAGGAAACGGTGAAAGCGATGGAGCTTTTTGTCAAGCACCGCGCGACCCGGATTGCCTACTACGCGGGCGTCGGCGCGGCATACATGTTCGCAGCAGCAGCCATTTTGAAGGCCATCCGCTGGTGGTAAGCGCCCTACATCTCGATTTCATCGGTTGCCCCGCCCAGTGCGGGGCTTTCTATTTTTGAGGCATTCATGGCCGCAGTCAACTTCACCGATGGCCTATTCCAGGCCCAGGACGACAACGGGCGCCCGCTGATCGGCGGCCGGCTGTACACGTACCAGAATGGCACAACCACACCGGCGGTCACGTACACCGATCAGGCCGGCACGCAGCCGAACACCAACCCGGTAATCCTGGATGCGCGTGGGGAGGCTACCGTTTTCCTCCTACCGGATCAGCTCTACACCTTCGTCCTGAAGGATCGAAACGATGCGCTGATCTGGTCGATGGATGGCGTGTCGGGGATTACCTCTTCGGTGGAGTTCGGCCAATTCAAAACCGATCTTGCCGGCCCGGATGGCGGCAACTTGGTAGGGCTCCAGCGGCCCGGCCCGGGATCCGTGACGCGGGACGCAAAATCCTATTTTCTGAGCCAGTCTCCTCAGCCGCAGGACAAAGGCGGCAAACCCGAGGCGGGATTCGACAATACCGCGGCGCTGGATGCCCTCTATGCGGGAATGCCTGACGCAGTGGACTATCCCGCAGGCACCTACGAGGTGACGGGAAATTTTCCCCGCTTGAACATTCCCCATACAGGCCCCGGCGCCTGGAAAATCATCGACGGCGTGGACAGCCAGACGGTGTATGTCGACTCGAACGAGACCCATGGTCCCGCGACGGTGTACGTCGACCCGGTCAATGGCAGCGACACCGATAATCACGGTCTGTCGCGCTCGTACCCGTTCAAGACGCTGCAGCGCGCGTTCGATAGCCTGCCGCTGAATATCAATCACCAGCAGACCATTGTGCAGATGGGAGGCGTCTGCAACACCTCGAGCCGCGCAGCCGCTTCAATGCCGCGACCGGCCATCCTCTATACGCAGGGCAAAAACATCTCACCGCGCACGGACTCGAGCGGCGGCAATGTCAGGGGGATGGTGGTGTTCAAGGGCGAATCCAGCGCCATTCTGGAAACCAACCCGGTCGCCGGCTATCCCTATGGCATCTACGGCGCCACCCGGGAAATCGGGGTGCAGGACTTGGAAATTCGGCCAGCGGCCAGCGGCATCACGCAGGCCCTGGTGACCGCTAACCGCAATGCCTATTTCTTCCTCCAGGGCGTCAATGTCAATTCGGCCGCGGGGGCGGCTGCGGCGCTGGGAGTTGTCTGCGAATCCGGCGGCTTTGCCGAGATCATCAACAGCACGCTGGCTGGCGCGACGGGCTATGACCTGGTGGTGTACGCCGGCAGCGGCGCCTCGGTTGCACGCCCGGGCGGTGTGGGTACGCTGGGTAAGGCGCTCGTCTCTGGCGACTGCGATATCGCCGTGGGAGGGCGCCTGACGGGCAATAGCCTGGTCGGCGCCGGCGGGCGCCTCAGTCTGACCGGCAAGACGTCGGCCCGGGTGCTGGTGTCGGGCGACATCAACGTCGACCCGGGCGGCGTCATCAGCGGTGTCTACGCCGATATCACCGGGAACATCGTGGGCCGCGGCACGGACATGCGCCTGTCGTCCTGCGGCTGGTCCAAAACCATCACTGCCCTGGGCGGCACTCTCCGGCTGGACGCATCGAAATCCTATGTCGCGCCGGCGACGATGTCCGAGGTCGCTTCGCCGCTGGTGGTGCGCGATGGCGCCGAGGTCGTGCCCGACCCGTCCACCGAGATTCGCAACAACGCGAACGTGCTGGTGAGCCAGGACTACGGCCGCCAGGTCGTAGCGCCCAATGCCAATGGCTACGTCATCCCGATCACGCTGGAGGAGAAGGTCACGACGATGACCCTCAATGCCGCGGGCGCGAACCGCACCGGCTGCACGCTGGGCGCCGTCCAGGGCATTTTCCCCGGCTCGCGCGCTCCCGACGGCGCCGTGCTCATTGTCGGCTGCGCCGCGGGCGGTTCGTTCTCAACCCAGATCATCGAGGGATCCACGGCCATCATCCCCGGCGGCGGCATCACGATCGGCGTGTCGTCCACCAACTACTCGGGCGCGACATTCCAGTACGCCAGCGACGTCGACCGCTGGCGCCTGGTGGGTGTCGGCCTGCAATTCCCGTGAGGACGCGATGGAACAGATAGAACAGCAGGACGTCGAGCGCCGTATCGAGGGCCATCCCGAAGTGGTGCAGAAGACCATCGCATGCAGCATGGTCGGCCACAGCCGCATCAAGCTCCCCCTGCCTGGACGACTGGCCTGCGCACGATGCGAGTTCGAGTCGGCCTCTTCACCCGGAGACGTCATCGTCGGCGACTACAGCGTTGAGAACATGCAGCGCGCCGAGGCGCTGACGTGGCAGGACACGATGCTGACGCCCAATCCGCTGCCGGCACTCTGACTCGCGGGATATAGCGAAAATGGATAAGACAGAAGTTTCGTGGCCGGTGGCTAAGGCCATCAGCCTGTGGGCCGCCATCGGCGTCACGTCCTGGGCCGAAGCTGCGTCGTTCGCAGCATTCGTCTACTCGATGATCCTGATCGGGGAATGGGCCTGGAAGAAGTTCAAGGCGGCGCGCCAGCGTGAGGCATCATGACGCCGGCCCAGACTCGTGCCGCAGCGGCCGCCCTGGCAGTCGCTATCGCCGCCCCCGCCGAGGGCCTGCGTAATTGGGCCTACCGCGATCCGGTGGGTATCCCGACCATCTGCTTCGGCTACACGCGTGGCGTGCAGATGGGCGACTACAAGGGCACGGCCGAATGCCGGGGGCTGCTGACGTCGGAGATGCTGGCGGCGGTGGACCAGGTGGAGCGATGCGTGCCCGGCCTGCCGGTCGAGGTCCTGGCCGCGTTCTCCGATGCGGTCTACAACCTCGGGCCCACCATCGCGTGCAACCCAGGACAGTCCACCGCGGCGCGCATGCTCCGGGCCGGCGACCTGGCCGCTGCCTGCAATCAGCTCCCGCGCTGGAACAAGGCGCGGGTGGCTGGCGTGCTCGTGCCGCTGCCGGGGCTGACGAATCGGCGGGCGGACGAGAGGGTGCTATGCCTCCAGGGCGTCGCATGATCCCCGCCTGGCTGCGATACGGGACCGCTACGGCCCTCGGCGGCGTGCTGGTGTGGTTCGCCGTGGCCCAGCCGCAGATTGCAGCCCTGGAGCGGGATCTGGCGCGGCAGCAAGCCGACGTATCTCGGCAGCAGGCCAAGGAATCCGCCGCCGCCCTGAGCGACCTGGAAACCATGATCCGAAACATCCGGGCCGCCGCCGACGGCTACCAGGCCCAGCAGGCCATTCTCGCGCCGCGCATCGATGCGCTGGCCAGGGAGATCAAGAATGCCCCGAAACCTCTGCCTGTTGATTGCCGCCCTGATGATTTCCGGGTGCGCAACCTCCGAGCCGCCGTTGATGCTGCCAACGAGGCCGGCAGCGCGCCCGCCGCTGGACAGCCGTCTGGCCGAGCCGTGCCCGCCGGTCCCGTACCCTGACGCCGACGACTACGACGCCTGGCAGGCCTGGGCGGTAGGACTGGTGGGACTGTATGCGGACTGCCGGGCGAGGCACGTCGCGACGGTTCGGGCCTACGACTCGCTGGCGCCCTGATCTAGTCAAAAAATCCCCCACCACCCCAACAAAAAAGGCCGCCGAAGCGACCTTTCAGGAATGACGTAAGTCATTGATTTGACTGGCGGAGAGGGTGGGATTCGAACCCACGGTACGGGGTTACCGTACGCCTGATTTCGAGTCAGGTACATTCGACCACTCTGCCACCTCTCCGTGCACCTTTCAGTGCTTGCCTGGCCCGTGGCCGGGAACCAGACAACAGCCCGCAAATATAGCACAGAAATTCGCGCTGTGTCTTGCCGCCGCTAATCCGTGATTTTCTTGTACACCGTGAGCCCCAGCACCAGGAAGATCACGAACAGGATCAGGAACAGGAAGAACAGGAACTTGGCGATGGCGGCCGCGCCGGCGGCGATGCCGGTGAATCCGAACAGCGCGGCGATGATCGAGACCACGAAAAAGATCAGTGCCCACTTCAACATGGCTGGCTCCTCCGGGATGTAGGTTTTTCAACCCTAACGCACCCCGGAGGAGAAAGCGGGCAAGGAATGTTACGGAGTGAGTCGCTCCACCCCGCCCATGTAGGGCCGCAGGGCCTCGGGCACGACGATGCTGCCGTCGGCCTGCTGGTAGTTCTCCAAAACCGCGACCAGCGCCCGTCCCACGGCCAGTCCGGAACCGTTGAGCGTATGCAGCAGTTCGGGCTTGCCCTGGGCGTTGCGGAAGCGCGCCTGCAGGCGGCGGGCCTGGAACGCTTCACAGTTGGACACGGAAGAAATCTCGCGATACGCGCCCTGGGCCGGCAGCCAGACTTCCAGGTCGTAGGTCTTGGCGGCGCCGAAGCCCATGTCGCCGGTGCAGAGCAGGACGACGCGGTACGGCAGGCCGAGCTTGCGCAGCACGGCTTCGGCGTGGCCGACCATATCCTCGAGCGCGTCGTAGGAGCGTTCGGGATGGACGATCTGCACCATCTCGACCTTGTCGAACTGGTGCTGGCGGATCATGCCGCGGGTGTCGCGGCCGGCGCTGCCCGCCTCGGAGCGGAAGCACGGGGTGTGGGCGGTCAGCTTGATGGGCAGCGATTCGGCGTTGACGATCTCGCCGCGCACGGTGTTGGTCAGGGTGATCTCGGAGGTGGAGATCAGGTAGAGGTCTTCGCGCGGCACGGCGTTGCCGTTCTCGTCGACCGATTCGCCGCCCTTGGTGACCCAGAACATGTCGTCCTTGAACTTGGGCAGCTGGCCGGTGCCGATCAGGGTGGCGGTGTTGACGATGTAGGGCGTGTAGCACTCGGTGTAGCCGTGCTCGCCGGTCTGGACGTCCAGCATGAACTGCGCCAGGGCGCGGTGCAGGCGGGCGATGGGGCCGCGCATCAGGGTGAAGCGCGAGCCGGACAGTTTGACGGCGGTCTCGAAGTCCAGGCCCAGCGGTTCGCCCAGGGCGACGTGGTCCCTGGCCTCGAAGGGCAGCGGCGCGGGGTCGTTGCCGTCGCGGCTCCAGCGGCGCACCTCGACGTTGTCGTCGCTGGAGGCGCCGTTGGGGACGCTGGCGTGCGGCAGGTTGGGCACGGCCAGCAGCATGTCCTGCAGGTCGCGCTGGATGCCGGCCAGGTCTTCCTCGAGCGCCTTCAGGCGGGCCGGGATGGCCTGGGATTCGGCCAGCACGGCGGAGGCATCCTCGCCCTTGGCCTTGAGCATGCCGATCTGCTTGGCCAGCGCGTTGCGGCGGGCCTGCAGGGTTTCGGTCTCCGTCTGCACCGACTTGCGCCGCGACTCGAGCGAGTTGAAGCCGTCGAGGTCTAGCGTGTAGCCCCGGTCCTTGAGCCGGGCGGCCACCGCCTGGGTGTCTTTGCGCAGCAGAGCGATATCGAGCATGGGAAAAAGCCGTGTTGGGAGGAGGAAAAAAGGTCGCCCCGGCGGGCGGCGCGCGAGGCGGCCCGGCCGGGGTATTCCGATTTTAGCCTCCCCGGCCGGCCTTCACCCCACGGGGGCCTCTTGTCCGGGCAGGCTTGCTGCCGCCCGGGTGTCCGGCTCCAGGGTCAGCAGGCGCCGGAGGGTGTCGCGCAGCGCCGGCCCGGCGGCGCCCCCGGCCTGCGCCGGCAGGCGGCGCGCGACGAATCCGTCGGGCCGCACCAGCACGGCGCCGCCGTCCGCCACCGGATACAGCCGGCCGAACTTGGGTTCGTCGGCCCGGTAGTGGCCCTCGGGGCCGATATGCACGACGCGCAGGGCCACGCCCAATTCCCGGCCCACGGCGCGGGCGGCCTGGGTCCAGGCCTGGACATCGCGCTGCACGACCAGCGAGAAGGCGGTGCCCCACAGGTCGACGGTGGACAGCCGCCGGCCGGCGGAGTCGTACAGCCAGACGTGGGGGGCGCGCACGCCGGGCACGGTGCTTTCCTCGTAGTGCTCCAGGGTGGCGCGCGGCGGCTGGTCGCCGTCGCGGATCACGGCGGCGGAATCGTAGACCGTGCCGAGCTGGAAGCCGGTATGCAGCACGCTGTTGTCGCCGTGCGGCGCGACGCATTCGCGCAGGAAGGCGACGGCTTGCGGGCTGAAGGTCCCGTGCAGGCTGACGCCGGGCTCGCCCACGGCGATGGCCGCCGCGATGGCCTGGAAGTTGAGCGAGTTGTAGGTGGCCGCCTTGACGGTAAGCAGGGCCTTGCCCTTGCGCTCGACCTCGTAGGTGTCGAGCAGCGTGTCGGGCGCGGCGCCGCGCAGCACCAGGCCCAGCTTCCAGGCAAGGTTGTTGGCGTCCTGCACGCCGGTGTTGGCGCCGAAGCCGCCCCAGGGCGAATGCCAATGGGCCGCGTCGCCCGCGAACAGGACATTGCCTTCGCGCCACTTGCGCAGCAGGCCCGTGGTGTAGTCGAAGCGGTAGACGCGGACGATCTCGACGGGCAGCTCGGGCATGCCCAGCGCGCCGCGTATCCGTTCGAGCAGGGCTTCTGTATCGGGCAGCGGATCCTCGTCGTGGCGAAAGCTGTAGCGCCACAGCCCGGTATCCGGGTGCTTGCTGCCGAACCAGCCGGCATAGCGCGGATCCAGCACGAAGGAATGGAAGTAGCCGTCGCGCCCCAGGGTATCGTCCAGGTCGGCGCGAAACTCGGCCAGCACCTGGTTGCCGAAGGTGGGCCCATGGTCCTCGCCCCGGCCGATGCGGTTGCGCACGAAGCTGCGGGCGCCGTCGCAGGCCACGAGATAGCGCGCGCCGACCTCGCGCAGCAGGCCCGATTCGAGTTCCTTCACCGACAGCCGCACGCCGCGGCCCAGGTCCTCGACGTCCACCACCTGGGTGCCGAAGTGCAGCGCGACGCTTTGCCAGGCGGCCGCCTGGTGGCGCAGCGCGGCCTCGTAGTCGGAGGCCGGGACCTTGCGCGGATAGACGGGCGCGAGCTGCGCCCACTTGTGTTCGTATTCCGCGTCGGTGCCCAGCGAGGAGCGGACGTCGGCCACCGGGCCCTGGGCGATGCGCACGTAGAAGCCCTGGCCGTTGGAGCGGGGAATGGACCACCCCTTGCCTTCCAGCAGTTCCCAGACGCCCCATTGCCGGTAGAGCTCGGCGGTGGAGGCATGGACGTACTGGCCCTTGGGCAGCACGGTGGTGCTGGGGCGTTTCTCGAACAGCGCGACGCGCAGCCCTTCCCGGCCCAGCAGATAGGCCAGCGCGAGGCCGACGGGGCCGCCGCCGCAGATGGCGACGTCGACCTGGACCGTTGCCCCGTTCATGCCCGCTCTCCCACCGCGCTGCGGCGCATGCGTTCCGGGTCCTTGTTCCACTCGGACCACGATCCGACGTACAGCCGGGGCCGGATGCCGGCGTCGGCCATGGCCATGGCGACCAGGGCGGACAGGACGCCGCCGCCGCAGTACACCACGGCCTCGTCGCCGGGCTCGAGGCCGGCCTGCGCCAGCAGGCGGGCCCGTTCGCCGGCGGGCCGCAGCCGGCCCGATGGGGTCCAGAACTCGGAGGCGGCCAGATGCCGGGCGCCGGGAATATGCCCGGCCAGGTAGGATGCCTCGTCCCGCGCATCGACCAGCACGGCGCCGTCCGGCAGCCGCTCGACCTCGTCCACCTCGATCTGCGGCAGATGTCCTCCGGCCAGGGACAGGACTTCGGGCAACCGGCGCCGATGGGGTTCGTCGCCGCGCGCCAGCGCGCCGCCGGCGGCGATCCAGGCCTTCAGTCCGCCATCGAGCAGGAACACCCTGGCGAGTCCGGCCCAGCGCAGTACCCACCAGCCGCGGGCGGCCAGCGCCGGGGTCGGGCCGTAGACGACGATCTCGGTGTCCCGGCCGACGCCCCAGTTCCTCAGGGTGTCGGCCAGTTGCCCAAGGCCGGGCAGCGGCAGGTTGCCGCTTGCCGGGGTGGGTTCCGCCGCGAATGCATCGCGGATCTGGCCATGGACGGCACCGAAGATGTGGCCGTCGCGGTACGCGCGGTATTCGATCTCCGGGTCGCCCAGGCGGACATCGACGAACAGCCTGTCGTCGTTCGGGCGGGCCAGCAGGTCCTCGGCCTGCACGAAGGCCGGCTCGAATGCGTGTCCGCCGCGAACCGATACGTGAGTCATATCCATAGTTGGAAAAGTCATTGGCATGTTGTTGGAAACGGCCCGAGCATTGTTGGCGAGCGCCCGGCCCGGGGCGTTACCGCCCGCTGAACAGCGGGACCGGACACGAATGGGGGTAAATGCTGCCCACCTGTTCAGTCCAGGGTAAGCCCGCCGCGGCGGCCGCTCCTAGAATGAAACCGCCCCATACGGCCCCCGCCCGACCAATCTCCAGGAGACAACGACAAGTGGTGCCGCTCCGCCTTCTCCAGACCCGCCCTCACGCCTGGGTGGCCGCCGCCCTGCTTGCGCTATGGCTGCCCCAGCCGGCCACCGCCCAGCCCTACCCCAACCGCCCCATCAAGGTGGTGATGGCCTGGAGCGACGGCTTTCCCGCCAACTCCACGCGCCTGTTCGCCAAGGAGTTGTCGGAACGCTTGAAACAGCCCGTCGTGGTCGAGATCCAGCAGGGCGCGGGCGGCGAAGTGGCGGCCCGGCACGTGAAGAACGCCGCCCACGACGGCTACACGCTGCTGGCCACGGGCACCTCGGTCACGACCTCGTGGGCGCTGCGCCCGGGCAACGTCGATCCGGGAGTCGACCTGCAGCCCATCGCGCAACTGGTCGCCACGCCGTACGTCATCGTCTCGCGCGCGGGCGCCTACGCCGATTTCGACAAGTTCCTGGAAAGCGCCCGCAACAGCCGGAAGAAACTCAACTACGCGTCGCCCGGCGTGGGCTCGGGCATGCACTTCCTGGGCGAGATGATCAAGACCTCGGCCGGCATCGACATGGTCCACATTCCCTACGCCTCGGGCGCGCGCCAGTTGCAGGCCCTGCTGGCGGGCGACGTGGACATCGCCATCATTTCGCTGGTGACGGCGCTGCCGCAGATCAAGATCGGCAAGCTGGACGCGCTGGCGGTCAGCACCGCGGCGCGCAGCCCGGAGCTGCCGGCGGTACCGACGCTGACCGAGAAGAAGCTGCGCGGCGTGCCCGCCATCTCTTCCTGGATCGCGCTGTTCGGCCCGGCCGGCCTGCCCGCCGATATACTGGATGCGCTGTCCTCGCAGATCACCGCCGCGGCGGGCAACGACGACGTGCGCAAGCTCGTCGCCTCGTGGGGCGCCGAAGTCCCGGACACGCGGCGGACCAGCCTCGAACACGTCGTGCAGACCGAGAAGGCCCTGTGGTCGAAGGTGGCGAAGGAGAAGAATATTGTCGATCCCAACTGACGCCCACGAGTCGCCCCACCTTTGCTATTGCGGCGGGGACTACGGCCGGGTCTCGGTCATGGCGTCGGGCGTCGAGCTGGCGGACCACGCCCGCGACTGCGTGCAGGTATTGGTGAACATGCACCAGGAACCGCTGCCGGTCCGCCTGAACGGCGGCCTGCACCGCCTGGACCAGTTCCGCGCGCTGGTCATCCATCCCCGGCAGACCTATGCCATCCCGCCCGCGCCGGGACGCGCGCGGCATCCGGGACAGGTCGGATCCATCCTGATCAAGGCCTCGCCGCTGTTGAACGACAGCGCCGGGCCCGTCGGCCATGCCGGGGACGACGATCCGGTCGACATGATCACCCTGCCCGGCCCGCTGCGCGCCGACGCCATGCAACTGGTGGCGGAACTGTTCCGCGCCGGCCCGGACCCCCGGGCGGTGTCGCAGGGCGTCCGAACCCTGTACCAGGCGGCCGTGGTCCGTTCGCTGGAAAACCGGACGCCCCACCCCGCCCCCGACACGTCAGCCCAGGCCAACAGCCTGGAGGAACGCGTGGGCCGCGATGCCCGCGCCGGCCAGTTGCGCGACCTGGAAGATTTCGCCGCGTTCCGGCGCGGCGCGGGCGCCTATGGCGTGTCCGAGCGCTACTTCTACACCCTGTTCCGGCGGGCGACGCGGATGACGCCCCGGGCCTACTACAACATGCGGCGCCTGGACGCCGCCTTCGCGCTGCTGGCCGGCGAAGCGAAGAGCATCTTCGAGATCACCTACGATCTGGGCTTCAGCGCCCCGCCCCACTTCACGCGCTTCATGAAAAGCAACACGGGCTGGACGCCGTCGGAGTACCGGCGCCGGGTGCGGGGGATGCCGCCATCGCTACGGCCGCATTTCGCCTGCGGCGGCGCGGCCGCCTAACCCTTCTTCGCTTCCTTGTCGAGCTCGCGCAGGAAGGCGAGCTTCTGGCCGATCTTGGCTTCCAGCCCGCGGTCGGTGGGCTGGTAGAACTTCGCGCGCAGGCCGTCCGGGAAGTAATCGACGCCGGCCGCGTAGGCGTGCGGTTCGTCGTGCGCGTAGCGGTACTGCTTGCCGTGCCCCAGTTGCTTGAGCAGCTTGGTGGGCGCGTTGCGCAGGTGCATGGGCACGGGCGCGCTGCCGTTGTCGGCGGCGAAGCGCCTGGCCATGTTGTAGGCGTTGTAGACGGCGTTGGACTTGGCGGCGCAGGCCAGGTAGACCACGGCCTGGGCCAGCGCCAGTTCGCCCTCGGGCGACCCCAGGCGTTCGTACACGTCGGCGCCCGCCGTGGCGATGTCCAGCGCGCGCGGGTCGGCCAGGCCGATGTCCTCGACCGCCATGCGGATGATGCGGCGCGAGAGATAGCGCGGATCCGCGCCCCCATCCAGCATGCGGCAGAACCAGTACAAGGACGCATCCGGATCCGAGCCGCGCACGGCCTTGTGCAGGGCGCTGATCTGGTCGTAGAAGGCGTCGCCGCCCTTGTCGAAGCGGCGCAGGTTCTGCGACAGCGCGGTCTCCAGCCATTCGGCGTCGACCTGCGTGCGCCCCGCCCCGCGCGCCGAATCGGCCACCACCTCGACCGCGTTGATGACGCGGCGGGCATCGCCGTCGGCCCAGGCCGCCAGTTGCTCCTGCGAGGCCTCGTCGAACTCGATGTCGCCCAGCATGGCGATGGCCTTGGCGATCAGTTGCCGCAGTTCGTCGGCGCTGAGCGATTGCAGCACGTAGACCCGCGCCCGCGACAACAGGGCCGAGTTGACCTCGAAGGACGGGTTCTCGGTGGTGGCGCCGATGAAGGTGAACAGGCCGCTTTCCACATAGGGCAGGAAGGCGTCCTGCTGGGCCTTGTTGAAGCGGTGCACTTCATCGACGAAGAGGATGGTGCGGCGCCCCTTCAATTGCGCCGCCTGGGCGGCCACCACCGCGTCGCGGATGTCCTTGACCCCGCCCAGCACGGCCGAGATGGCGATGAACTGGGCATCGAAGGAGTTGGCCATCAGGCGCGCCAGCGTGGTCTTGCCCACGCCCGGCGGCCCCCAGAAGATCATCGAATGCGGCCGCCCCGACTGGAAGGCTACGCGCAGCGGCTTGCCCGGGCCCAGCAGATGGCTCTGCCCGACGACCTCGTCCAGCGTGCGCGGCCGCAGCCGCTCGGCCAGCGGCGCGGCGGCGTCGGGCACCTTGGCGGCCGCGGGCGTGTCGTCGGGAAACAGATCGGACATGGGTGGAAAGACGTGGATCAGCGGCCGCCGGCCGGCGCCTGTCCGCCCATGCGCACGACGTCCACGCCGGCGGGCGCCGTGAAGCGGAAGCTGTCCTGCGGCAGCTGCGGATTGCGGGCGATGCCGCTGAAGGTGATGGCCGTGGTCTGGCCGAAGGCGTCCAGCAGTTCCAGGCGGGCCGGCAGGCCGTCCTTGAAGGCGATGTCCACGCGCGAGAAACCGGCGTCCGGCGTCTTGGGCGTGGCCCGCAGCCACTGCAGGCCGTCGCGCTCGGGCTGCTCGGCCACGTTGAAGGATTGCTCCAGCGATCCCGATCCGAACAGGATCTGCGCCGGCGAGGACCCGATGGCCTGCCCCACGTCCCGCACGGTGACCTGGCTCAGGTCGGGGTCGTACTGATACAACTGCTTGCCATCCGAGACAATCAGTTGTTCGTAGGGCTTGGCCACTTCCCAGCGAAAGCGCCCGGGGCGCTGGAACGAGAAGCTGCCGGACTGAGCCGGCGCCGCCTGCCCCGACGCCCCGCGCGTGACTTGCGAGAAACTGCCGCGCGCGGACTGGGTGTTGCTGGCGAAGGCGTGCAACTGGTCGATGGCGCCCGCCAGCGCGGCGCCCGGCAGGGCCAGGGCCGCGGCCAGCCCGGCGCCGGCGGCGGCGCGGGCCAGGAAGGCGGTGGTCTTGGAAACGAACGTCATAGGGGACTCTCCGTAGCGCAGCGCGGCAGGACCGGTCATTCGTCCTGGCTGGCGGGGGCGAGGATTTCCCGGTTGCCGTTGGACTGCATGGCGGAAACCATACCCGAACGCTCCATCTGTTCGAGTAAGCGGGCGGCACGGTTGTAACCGATGCGCAGGTGGCGCTGCACCAGCGATATCGAGGCGCGGCGGTGCTTGAGCACCACTTCCACGGCCTGGTCGTACATGGGGTCGGACTCCGCGTCGCCCATGCCGGTCACGCTGCTCAAGCCATCGCCGGTCTCGCCCTCGATGGAGCCTTCCAGGATGCCTTCCTCGTAGTTGGGCTCGCCCTGCGCCTTCAACTGCTCGACCACCCGATGCACTTCGTCGTCGGTGACGAAGGCGCCGTGGACGCGGGTGGGCAGGCCCGAGCCCGGCGGCATGTACAGCATGTCGCCCTGGCCCAGCAGGGCTTCCGCGCCCATCTGGTCGAGGATGGTGCGCGAATCGACCTTGGACGAGACCTGGAACGAGATCCGGGTCGGGATGTTGGCCTTGATCAGGCCGGTGATCACGTCCACGCTGGGCCGCTGGGTGGCCAGGATCAGGTGGATGCCGGCGGCGCGGGCCTTCTGCGCCAGGCGGGCGATCAGTTCCTCGATCTTCTTGCCCACCACCATCATCAGGTCGGCCAGCTCGTCGATCACCACCACCACCATGGGCAGCGGCTGGAGCGGCTCGGGCGAATCGGGCGTGAGCGAGAACGGGTTGGGGATGGGTTCCTCGCGCTTGATGGCGTCGTGGATCTTGGTGTTGTAGCCGGCCAGGTTGCGCACGCCCATCTTGCTCATCAGCCGGTAGCGCTTGTCCATCTCGGCCACGCACCAGTTCAGCGCGTTGGCGGCCTGGCGCATGTCGGTCACGACCGGCGCCAGAAGGTGCGGGATGCCCTCGTAGACGCTCATTTCGAGCATCTTCGGATCGATCAGGATCAGGCGCACCTGGCTGGGATCGGCCTTGTACAGCAACGACAGGATCATGGCGTTGATCCCCACCGACTTGCCCGACCCGGTCGTGCCCGCCACCAGCAGGTGGGGCATCTTGGCCAGGTCGGCCACCACCGGCTTGCCGGCGATGTCCTTGCCCAGCGCCATGGTCAGCACCGACGAGCTGCCGTGGTAGGTCTGCGAGCCCAGGATCTCGGACAGCTTGACGGTCTGGCGCCGCAGGTTGGGCAGCTCCAGGCCCATCAGGTTCTTGCCGGGTATGGTCTCGACCACCCGGATGCTGACCAGGCTCAGCGCCCGCGCCAGGTCCTTGGCCAGGTTGACGATCTGGCTGCCCTTGACGCCCACCGCGGGCTCGATCTCGTAGCGGGTGATGACCGGCCCGGGCTGGGCGGTGACCACGGAGACCTGGACGCCGAAATCGGCCAGCTTCTTCTCGATCAGGCGCGAGGTGAACTCCAGGGTCTCGGTGGAGACGGTTTCCTGGGTCGGCGGCGGCGGATCGAGCAGGCTGAGGGGCGGCAACTGGCTGTCGGTGATCTCGGCGAACAAGGCCTGCTGCTTTTCCTTCTCGACCCGCTCGGACTTGGGGACGACCGTAACCGCCGGCTCGATGCGCACGGGTTGCTCGTGGACCAGCTTTTCCTGCTTGGCCACCACGACCTCGGCGCGGGCCTGCACGGCCACCTCGCCCACCTTGCGGTCCTCGCGGGCCTGCCAGGAATTCCTGGCCCCGCGCAGCCCCAGCTCCAGCCAGGAACCGATCTTCTCGGCCACCACCAGCCACGAAAAACCGAAGAACAGGCTGGCGCCGATGGCGAACAGGACCAGCAGCAGCAGGGTCGCGCCGGTGTAGCCGAACGAGGACGAGGCGTACTTGGCGATGCTCTCGCCTATCATGCCGCCGCTGCCGTGCGGCAGGGATTCGCCGAAGGACCGCAGGCGCAGCGCCTCGAGGCCGACCGAACCGATCATCAGGGCGCAAAAGCCCAGGCCCTGCTCCCAGCGCACCCGCTGGGGCACGTCGGCGTCGGAGCCGCCGCGCAGGAACTGGTGGGCCAGGCGCAGGTAGCTGGCGTAGACGCGCTGCAACAACAGCACCACGAACCACCAGGCCGAGGCGCCGATCAGGAACAGGATGAGGTCCGCCAGCCAGGCGCCGAAACGGCCCCCGCTGTTGTGGACGTGGTCGATCTGCACGGCATGCGACCACCCCGGGTCGCCCGAGTTGTAGGTGGCCAGCACCAGGGTCAGATAGACGGCCAGGGCGGCGAACAGGATCCAGCGCGCCTCGCGGAACAGGCGGGACAGGCGGCCGGGCAAGGCACCGGACGAATTGCCGGTGTTCTGCGAATTGCGGGTATTTCCCGCGGTAGCGGTACGTGCCATGGGCTGATTATAAGTGGGCGGCGCCCGGTCAAGCTCCCCCGGGGCTATCGCAGCCATAGAAATATACAATTCCGTTCTCCCGCCCCCCGGCAGGCTCCAGGGTTGAAAACGCGACGGGGCGGGATCACCTATGATGACGGTTGCAAATCGGGCGCACGACGCCAGGAAATTGTTGAGATCATGAGCCAAGACAAACACGCCAAAGTCCTCGTCCTCGGGTCGGGGCCGGCCGGGTATACCGCCGCCGTCTACGCCGCCCGGGCCAACCTGTCGCCCATGCTGATCACCGGCGTCGAGCAGGGCGGCCAGTTGATGACGACGACCGAGGTGGACAACTGGCCCGCCGACGTCAACGGCGTGCAGGGACCGGAGCTGATGCAGCGCTTCCAGCAGCATGCCGAGCGTTTCAATACCGACATCGTCTTCGACCACATCCATACCGCGCACCTGGACCAGCGGCCGTTCAAGCTGGTCGGAGACTCGGGCACCTACACCTGCGACGCGCTGATCATCGCCACTGGCGCCTCGGCCAAGTACCTGGGCCTGCCATCGGAAGAAAACTACAAGGGCCGCGGCGTCTCGGGCTGCGCGACCTGCGACGGGTTCTTCTACAAGAACCAGGACGTCGCCGTGGTCGGCGGCGGCAACACGGCCGTGGAAGAAGCGCTGTACCTGGCCAACATCTGCCGCACCGTCACCCTGATCCATCGCCGCGACAAGTTCCGCGCCGAACCCATCATGGTGGACAAGCTCAACGAGAAGGTCCAGGAAGGACGCGTGATCCTGAAACTCTTCAACGAGCTGCAGGAAGTGCTGGGCGACGACTCGGGCGTAACCGGGGCGCGGCTGCGCAACAACCAGACCGGCCAGACCGAGGACATCGCCGTCACCGGGGTCTTCATCGCCATCGGCCACCAGCCCAATACCGGCATCTTCAAGGGCCAGGTGGAGATGAAGGACGACTACATCATCACGCGCAGCGGCCTGAACGGGCTGGCCACGATGACCTCGGTCCCCGGCGTGTTCGCCGCCGGCGACGTGCAGGACCACGTGTATCGCCAGGCCATCACCAGCGCCGGCACGGGCTGCATGGCGGCGCTGGACGCCCAGCGCTGGCTGGACGGCGAAATGGTGTAGCCCCAAGAGAAGCCCACCCCCTACGCCCTTTGGGCGCCCCCTCAAGGGGGCGGCACTGGCGGACCGGCAAAGCCGGATCCGCGGCGCCCTGGATCAAGGCAGACAAGTGGTGTCTCGTACCAAGAAGATCGACACAGACCCAGGATGCGGTGGATCCGGCTCCGCCGGTCCACCCGCATCGCCCCCTGGGGGGCGCGCGAAGCGCGTAGGGGGGGGCCTGTCCAGTCTAAAGGTGTTGCAACGGGAGTTGCAGGAGCAGCGGCTGGCGGCAGAAGCGGCTGAGCGGGAAGCGCGGCAGCGGGCGGAGGAAGCCCGGCGGGCGGCGGTCGAGTTTCGGGCGCTGGTGGGCGGGGTGGTGCCGCTGAAGGACACGGGCAGGATCGATCCCTCGCCGGTCGCGCCTGCTCCCCTGCCCTACAAGCGCTGGGAAGACGAATCCGAGGTGCTGCGGGAATCCATTTCCGACGACTATGGCGCCGACTGGCTGATCGATACCGACGACACGCTGTCCTACCGTCGCACCGGCCTGGGACAGGACATCGTGCGCAAGCTGCGGCGCGGCCAGTGGACGGTGCAGGCCCAGCTCGACCTGCACGGCCACCGGGTGGAAGAGGCCCGCGAGGCGCTGGGGGAATTCCTGCGCGCCTGCGTGCGGCAGGAGATGCGCTGCGTGCGCATCATCCACGGCAAGGGACTGGGATCGAAGAACCGCACGCCTATCCTGAAGGAAAAGGTGCGGCGCTGGCTCGTGCAGAAGGAAGAAGTGCTGGCCTTCGTCGAGGCCCGGGCCAACGACGGCGGCTCGGGCGTGGTGCTGGTGCTGCTGCGAGGGCCGGACCGGCCGGCCTGACCCGGACGGTTTTCAGCGCTTGGTCATCGCCTCGGGCGAGAAATGCGCCGGCGTGTCGTCGCGCCGCTTCTGGCGCCACTCCATGATGGTCTTGAGCAGCAGCGTCAGCATGGCCATGCAGGCCAGCAGCGCCGCGGCCGTGAAGGCGGCGGCGGTCTTGTAGTCGTTGTTGAGCTGTTCGACCAGCAAAGGCAGCGTCAGGGTCTGGTTCATGATGGTGCCGGACACCACCGACACCGCGCCGAACTCGCCCACCGCCCGGGCATTGGTAATGACGATGCCGTAGAGCAGCGCCCACTTGATGTTGGGCAAGGTCACGCGCCGGAAGATCTGCCAGCCGGAGGCGCCCAGCGACAGCGCCGCGATTTCCTCGTCGGCGCCCTGGGCCTGCATCAGCGGGATCAGGATGCGGGCCACGTAGGGCGAGGTCACGAACACCGTCACCATGATGATGCCGGGCCAGGCGAACATCAGCTGGATGTCATGGCTGTACAGCCACTTGCCCAGCGTGCTTTCCAGCCCGTAGACGACCAGATAGCACAGGCCCGCCACCACGGGCGAGGTCGCGTAGGGGATGTCGACCAGGGTGGTCAGCAGCCGCCGGCCGAAGAAATCGTAGTGGGTCACGCACCAGGCCAGCAGGATGCCGAACACCAGGTTGATCGGCACCGTCGCCAGCGTGGTCAGCACGGTCAGGCCGATCGCGTGCTTCATGAAGTCTTCATCCAGGTTCTGGGCCAGCAGGCTCCAGCCGCCCGACAGCGCCTGCGAGAAGATCAGCGCCAGCGGCACGACCAGGATCAGCACCGTCAGCACGATGCCCAGCGCGATTAGCAACCATTGATGGACGAGAGTGGGCCGTTTGTTGGTCATGGGCAGTCGTGTCAGTTATCCATAAGGCCAGAAGGCCCCGCCCGACCCAGGACGCCGCGGATCCGGCTCCGCCGGTCCGCCAGCGTCGCCCCCTTGAGGGGGCGCGCGAAGCGCGTAGGGGGTGGGCTCATCATCGGCGTAGCAGTCGTCCCTGGACGACTTGCAGCAGGAACAGCAGCAGCAGCGAGGCGATCAGCACTACCGAGGCGATGGCGGCGGCGGCGGGATAGTCGAACTCCTGCAGGCGCACGAAGATCATCAGCGACGTGATCTCGGTCTGGAACGGGATGTTGCCGGCGATCATGATGACCGCGCCGAATTCGCCCAGGCTGCGGATGAAGGCCTGCGAAGCGCCGGAGATCAGCGCCGGCACCAGGCTGGGCAGCAGCACGCGCCAGAAGGTCTGCCAGCGCGTGGCGCCCAGCGTGGACGCGGCCTCCTCGAATTCGGGCTCGAGGTCTTCCAGCACGGGCTGGAGCGAGCGCACGATGAACGGCAGGCTGGTGAAGATCATGGCCACCACCAGCCCGGGGTAGGCGTACGAGATCTTGATGCCCAGGGGCTCGAACCAGCGCCCGAGCCAGCCGGTGGGCACGAACAGGGCCGACAGCGTGATGCCGGCCACCGCCGTGGGCAGCGCGAACGGCAGGTCGACCAGCGCATCGATCAGCCGCCGGCCGGGAAAATCGTAGCGGGACACGATCCAGGCCAGCACGAAGCCCACGCCGGTGACGATGACGGTCGAGTAGAACGCCCCCGACACCGTGATCTTGTAGCTCTGCACCACGCGGGGATCGGAGATCGCCCGCCAGTACTGCGCCCAGGTCATGTCGCCGACGTACAGCAGCAGGGCCGACAAGGGCACCAGGATGACCAGGCTGAGGAACAGCACCGAAAAGCCGAAGCTCGGTACGAAACCGGGCAGGACCGGCGGACGACGGAAGAAACGGAAGGACGGATTCACGGCGTAGGCGGCGGGATCGGGGCGGAAGCGAAGAAGCGCGGCCCACCTGCGGGGTGGCCGCGCCTTGCCGGGAAGGATTGTACGGCACCGGCACCGGCCCCGGGACCGGCGCCGCCACGATCAGCGCTTGGCCAGCAACTGGTCCAACACGCCGTTGGAACCGAAGTGATTCTTGGTGATGTCATCCCAGGAACCCAGCACCTTGGTCGGGTCGATCAGGCGCACCTTGGGATAACGGTCGGCCACGACCTTGGCGACGTCGGGATGGTTGACCCGGTAGTTGAAGGTGGTCAGCAGCAGCTGGATCTCGCGGGTGTACTGGTAGTTCAGGTATTCGGTGGCGAGCTGGCGGGTGCCCTTCTCGTCCACGACCTTGTCGACCACGGCCACGGGGAACTCGGCCAGTACGGACACCGGCGGCACCACGACCTCATAGCCGCCCGCCTTGAATTCCTCGCCCTTGGCGATGTTGATCACTTCCGACTCGAAGGTCAGCAGCACGTCGCCCTGCCCGTTCTGCGCGAACGCCACGGTCGCGCCGCGCCCGCCGGTGGGGAAGTTGACGACGTTGTGCAGGACCTTGCCGACGAACTGCTTGATTTTCTCCTGGTCGCCGCCGAACTTCTCGTTGGCGTACAGCCACGCGCCCAGGTAGGTATAGCGCGCGTTGCCCGAGGTCTTGGGGTTCGGGAACACCAGCTTGACGTCGTCGCGCGCCAGGTCGTCCCAGTTCTTGACGTTCTTGGGGTTGCCCTTGCGCACCAGGAAGGCGATGGTGCTGTAGTACGGCGAACTGTTGTTCGGGAAGGCCTTCTGCCAGTCCTTGCGCAGCAATCCGCGCTGGGCCAGGATGTCGACGTCGGGCACCTGGTTGAAGGTCACGACGTCGACCTTCTTGCCCTGGATGATGTCCTGCGCCTGGCGCGAAGTGCCGGCGAACGACTGGTCGATCTTGATGTCGTGGCCGGTCTTGGTCTTCCAGTACGCCTGGAACTTGGGATTGACCGCGGCGAACACCTCGCGCGCAACGTCGTACGAGGCGTTCAGCAGCGGCTTGTCCTGGGCTTGCGCCGTCCCCGTCACTGCCGTGAGCAGCGCGGCCGACGTGGCCGCGAGCACGATGATCTTCTTGAACATGAAACGGCGTCCTTCTTCTGACTATGTGGATGCGAGAGACGTAAACGTAACAAATCCACATATGTCATCAAACCATATATTCATCATTTCTTTATTCTTGTGAGAAATATATGGCGGACGCCGGGGGCGGCAATGGCCGCCCGGACGTCAGACCGCGGCTTCGCCGGTCTCGCCGGTGCGGATGCGGATGACCTGCTCGACGGGCGTCACGAAGATCTTGCCGTCGCCGATCTTGCCCGTGCGCGCCACGCGGATGATGGCCTCCACGGCCTGGTCGACCAGTTCGTCGGCGATCACCAGCTCGATGCGGATCTTGGGCAGGAAGTCGACCACGTATTCGGCGCCGCGATAGAGCTCGGTATGTCCCTTCTGGCGGCCGAAGCCCTTGACCTCCGTCACGGTCAGACCATTGACGCCGACCTGGGCCAGTGCTTCGCGGACCTCGTCGAGCTTGAACGGTTTGATGATGGCGGTGACTTGCTTCATGGCTGGACCTTTGTCGAGATGCTGGCGGGAATGGCGAAGATGCGATGACTGGGATTGTAGCCGGCCGGGCGCCGGCCTTCAGGCGTCCGGCGGAGTATCGGGAACGTTCGCAAGGTCGGCCTTCCAGACGATCTCTTCGGAATCGCTGGGGGCGCGCCAGTCGCCGCGCGGCGACAGCGAACCGCCCGAGCCGACCTTGGGCGCGTTGGGCACGCACGAACGCTTGAACTGGCTGGTCTTGAAGAACCGGTGCACGAAGATGCCCAGGTTGCGCTTGATGGCGGCCAGTTCGTACTGGTTGCGCGGCACGTGCGCTTCCTCGGGCCAGTCGCCGCGCTCGCGGTCGTGCCAGGCGGCCAGCGCCAGGAAGGCGACCTTCGACGGCGCGAAGCCATAGCGCAGGATGTAGTACAGGTTGAAGTCCTGCAGCTCGTAGGGCCCGATGAACTGTTCGGTCCGCTGCGCGGGCGCGCCGTCGGTCTTGCCCGGCACCAGCTCGGGACTGATCTCGGTGCCCAGGATGTCCAGCAGCACCTGGCTGCCGTCACCCACCTTGCCCGTCTCGGCCACCCACCGCACCAGGTGGGTGATCAGGGTCTTGGGCACGCTGGCGTTGACGTTGTAGTGCGACATGTGGTCGCCCACGCCATAGGTGCACCAGCCCAGCGCCAGTTCGCTCAGGTCGCCGGTGCCGATGACGATGGCGTTGTGGAAATTGGCCAGCCGGAACAGGTGGCTGGTGCGCTCGCCGGCCTGCACGTTCTCGAAGGTGATGTCGTAGAGTTCCTGGCCCGAGGCGTACGGATGCCCGATGTCCTTGAGCATCTGCGCGCAGCTGGGCCGGATGTCGATCTCCATGGCCGTGCAGCCGACCACGCGCATCAGCGCGCGCGCCTGCTGCAGGGTGCGCCCGCTGGTGGCGAAGCCCGGCATGGTCACGCCGATGATGTTGGCGCGCGGCAGGTTCAGGCGATCCATGGCCTTGGCGCAGACCAACAGCGCGTGGGTCGAGTCCAGTCCCCCGGACACGCCGATCACCACCTTGTCCATGCCGATGGCGGACAGCCGCTGCACCAGCGCCTGGACCTGGATGTTGTAGACCTCGTCGCAGCGCTCGTCGCGGCGCCGGCGGTCGGCCGGCACGTAGGGAAAGCGCTCGACCTTGCGCCGCAGCGCCAGGGGCTGGTCCACGGCCAGGCCGATCTCGAAGGCAGTCGTCCGGAAACGCTCGGTCTCGGCCTTGTGGCGCAGCACCGACTGGCCGAACGTGGTCTGCCGCATGCGCTCGTGCGACAGGCGCTCGAGATCGACATCGGCCAGGATGAGATGCGAGTCGTCCAGGAAGCGGCCGGACTCGGCCAGCAGCTCGCCGTTCTCGTAGATGATGGACTGGCCGTCCCAGGCGAGGTCGGTGGACGATTCGCCCCGCCCTGCCGAGGTGTACAGGTAGGCCGCCAGGCAGCGCGCCGACTGCTGGCTGACGAGCTGGTGCCGGTATCCCGACTTGCCCACCACGATGTTCGACGCCGACAGGTTCACCAGCACGCTGGCCCCCGCCAGTGCCGCGAAGGACGACGGCGGAATCGGCACCCACACGTCCTCGCAGATCTCGATGTGGAAGCGCAGCCCCGGCACGTCG
Organism: Pigmentiphaga sp. GD03639; assembly: GCF_029845405.1. Classification (NCBI taxonomy): domain Bacteria; kingdom Pseudomonadati; phylum Pseudomonadota; class Betaproteobacteria; order Burkholderiales; family Alcaligenaceae; genus Pigmentiphaga; species Pigmentiphaga sp. GD03639. Next base: position 22,100 of record NZ_JAOCLR010000026.1, on the reverse strand, counting down.
GCCACCTCGAACAGCTGGTCCGGCCCGAAGGGCGCCCGTTGTCCGGCCAGCTCGACGTGGGTGGCCACCGTGGCATCGCCGGCGGTGAACTGGCGGGCCTCGTAGAACTCGCCGTAGTTGGGCAGGTAGGTCTTGGGCACGACGCCCAGGATGCGTCCGCGCGCCACCACCACGGCGCAATTGAACAGGGAATGGTTCACCCTTAGCGGCAGCCCCACGATGAGCGCGGCCGGCAGCCCGGCGGACTCGGCCACGATGTCGCCCAGCGCCCGTTCGCAGGCCTCCAGCAGCGCGGCCTGGTGGAACAGGTCGTCGCAGGTGTAGGCGGAAAGCCCCAGTTCGGGGAAGGCCACCAGCGCCGCTCCCTGCGCGGCCGCCTGCCGCGCCAGGTCCAGCGTCTGTGCCGCGTTGAACGCGGGGTCGGCCACCCGGCAGCGGGGCACGCCCACGGCCACCCGCGCGAACCGGTGCGCGTAGAGGTTGAAGAAATTGCCTTTCATCGTGTAAGTCAGCGCCAAGGAGTAGCTCACATCATAAGGCCGATGGCCCGCCGACGTCCCGGCAGCCACCCTGCCCGGTCAATCGGCCGGGGCCTTGAAGGGCGAGTGCGACTCCAGTTCGTCCAGGTACCGGTTCATGCCACGGGTTTCGCGGTCCAGGAAATCGGCGATGGCGGCGGCGAAACGTTCGTCCGCCACCCAGTGCGCCGACCAGGTCGGCACCGGCAGCAGGCCGCGCGAGATCTTGTGCACGCCCTGGGCGCCCCCTTCGAAATGGGCGATGCCGTGGGCGATGCAATAGGCGATGGCCTGCAGGTAGCAGGTCTCGAAGTGCAGGCCCGATACGAAATCCACGCAGCCCCAGTAGCGGCCGTACAGGGTGTCGCCGGCGGCCACGTTCAACGCGCAGGCGACCGGCTCGCCGTGCCGCTCGGCCATGACCAGCAGCAGCGCCTCGGGCATGGCGGCGTGCAGCGCCTGGAAGAAGGCCGGTTTCAGGTAGGGCGAGGACCAGTGGTTGGCATAGGTGGAGGCGTAGCAGCGATAGAAGAACGCCAGGTCGTCGGCGGAGATGGCCGCGCCGCGCAGGTGCCGAAAGCGTATGCCCGCCTGCTCGACCTTCTTGCGGTCCTGGCGGATCTTCTTGCGCTTGTCGTGGTTCATCGCGGCCAGGAAGGCGTCGAAACTGTCATAGCCGTCGTTGCGCCAATGGAACTGGACCCCTTCGCGCAGCATGTACCCCGCCTCGCGCAGCGCCCGCAGGTCGTCGTCGCGGGGAAACAGCACGTGCAGCGACGAGACGCCCGCCTGCCGCGCGACCTCGATCGCGGCGCGGGCCAGCAGCACCCGGTCCTCGTGGGCCGCCGCCAGCAGGCGCGGGCCGCCCACGGGCGTAAACGGCACGGCGCACAACAGTTTCGGGTAGTACGGCAGGCCATGGCGCTCGAAGGCTTCCGCCCAGGCCTGGTCGAACACGTATTCGCCCCGGGAATGGGACTTCACGTACAGCGGCATGGCACCCACGAGCTTGCCCGCCCGCCGCAGCACCAGGCAGGTGGGCTGCCAGCCCGTGCGCCGGACGGCGCAGCCGGTGGCGTGCAGGCCGTGCAGATAGGCGTGCGCGACGAAAGGGTTGCCGGCGGCCAGGGCATCCCAGGCGGCCGGATCGAGGGTGCCCAGGTCGTCGATCAATTCGACGGCGGTATCGGTCAAATCGCCTCCGGGGAAAGGGACTGGGCCGCACGGCCTTGCGGCAGGCAGCGCCGCACCAGCGGCCAGCGCCGGCGCGCCACCGCGATGCGGTCGGGCACGCCATGCAGCAGCAGTTCCCAATAGGGATCGGCATCGCCCCCGGTAAGTTCCGGGGTGACCAGGCGCGCGCCGGCGATGGCCGAGCGGGCCACCAGCGCGTTGCGATGGGCCTGGATGAAACGTTCGGGGAAAGCGCGCGACAGGTCGGCCAGCGCGCGATCGGTCAGGAATTCGCCCTGGCGGGTGCGCAGGCTGACGTACTTGCCGTCGGCGCGCAGGTAGAGCACTTCTTCCACCGGCACCGCGACCGTGCCGTCTCGCCCGTGGGCCATCAGGGCGTCCGGCGATGGGCTGGTGCCCAGCGCTTGCCGCAGCGCCTGCTCCAGGCGGTCGATGCGTATCGGCGGCACCAGCAGGTCGCTCGCGCGCAGTTGCTCGGCCTGGGGCAGGCTGTCGAGCGAGGGCAGGAGCAGCACCAGCCGGGGCCCCGACCGTTCCCAGGCCCGGGCCAGCGCGTAGCCCTGGGCGTCGGGCAGGCCCAGGTCGAGCAGCGCCACGCCGGGAGCCGGATCCGCCCGCCGCGCCTGGTCGGCGCCCACGGCGGGCGGCAGCAGATGCAACGGCAGGCGCCTGGCCAGCGTCCTGAGCTGCGCCGACAGGCGGCGGCAGAACGCCGCGTCCCGCCCTACCACCAGTACCCCGGGCGAGCCCGTTCCCGATACAGTAACCGCCATAACCCGCTTTATAATCCGCGCCATGTCCAAATCGACCGACCCCCGCCCCCAAGACCAGTTCGCCAAGAAGGCCGAAGCCTGGTCAGCCCGGTTCTCCGAACCGGTGTCCGACCTCGTCAAACGGTACACCGCTTCGGTGGACTTCGACAAACGCCTGGCCAAGTTCGACATCCAGGGTTCGCTGGCGCATGCCGACATGCTGCATGCCGTCGGCATCCTGACCCAGCAGGACCTTGCCGACATCCGCCGCGGCATGGCCGCCATCGAAACCGAGATCGACGCCGGCCGCTTCGAATGGCTGCTCGACCTGGAAGACGTCCACCTGAACATCGAGCGCCGCCTGACCGAACTGGTGGGCGACGCCGGCAAGCGCCTGCACACGGGCCGGTCGCGCAACGATCAGGTCGCCACCGACATCCGACTGTGGCTGCGCGCCGAGATCGACACGCTGACCGACCTGCTGCGCCAGTTGCGCCACGCGCTGGCCACGCTCGCGCTGCAACACGCCGACACCATCCTGCCCGGCTTCACCCACCTGCAGGTCGCCCAGCCCGTCACCTTCGGCCACCACCTGCTGGCCTATGCCGAAATGTTCGGCCGCGACGCCGAGCGCCTGGCCGACTGCCGCAAGCGGGTCAACCGCCTGCCGCTGGGCGCCGCCGCGCTGGCCGGCACCTCCTATCCCATCGACCGCGAGCGCGTGGCCCGCACGCTGGGCTTCGACGGCGTGTGCCGCAATTCGCTGGACGCGGTGTCCGACCGCGACTTCGCGATCGAATTCTGCGCCGCCGGCGCGCTGGTCATGACGCACATCTCGCGCCTGTCGGAAGAGCTGGTGCTGTGGATGAGCCCGCGCGTGGGCTTCATCGACCTGGCCGACCGCTTCTGCACCGGCAGCTCCATCATGCCGCAGAAGAAGAACCCCGACGTGCCCGAGCTGGCGCGCGGCAAGACCGGCCGGGTGAACGGCCACCTGGTGGCGCTGCTGACCCTGATGAAGGGCCAGCCGCTGGCCTACAACAAGGACAACCAGGAAGACAAGGAAGGCCTGTTCGACACCGCCGACACCGTGCGCGACACCCTGCGCATCTTCGTCGACATGGCCGGCGGCATCCAGGTCAAGCCCGAGGCCATGCGCGCCGCCGCGCTGCAAGGCTTCTCCACCGCCACCGACCTGGCCGACTACCTGGTCAAGAAGGGCGTGCCCTTCCGCGACGCGCACGAAGCGGTCGCGCTGGCCGTGCGTGCCTGCGTGGAACGCGGCTGCGACCTGGCCGACCTGTCGGTGGACGAGCTGCGCGCCTTCCATCCGCTGGTGGGCGAGGACATCCACGCGGTGTTGACGCTGGAAGGCTCGGTGGCGTCGCGCTCGCACATCGGCGGCACCGCCCCGGCCCGCGTGCGCGAGGAAGCGCAGCGCGTGCTGGACGAGACGCGCGGCTGACGTCCGCGGGAAGAGTGAGCCGGCGCCGCACCCGCCTCATGGGCCGGACCGCATCGGCGTCGATGCGCGGCGCCGGCTCACTCTTATCCCCTGCCTCCATCCCAGCCTCGCGGCTTCTCCGGCCGCCAGTTCGAGCACGCCCCACGCGCGCCAGCAACAGGCCGCCCGGCCCGGGCGCAATGCCGGCACGATGCGCAGCACCCTGCCCCGCCGGTCCACGAAGACGACATCGATGGGCCAGGACATGCCCACGGTGTGAACCGCCCGGCAGGGCACAATCCACAGGCCATCGCCCGGCGCCGGCGGGACTTGCCCCAACCATCCGCGCAGGCGGCCCAGGCAGCTGGTCGCGCGATGCCAGGCCATGCCCCTACCAACCCGTATCCATGAGCTTGACCGCGATCGGAAAGCCGATCACGACGAAAGAACACGGAAAGATGCAGGCGATCAGGGGCAGCAGCATCTTGACCGGCGCCTCCAGCGCCAGGCGCTCGGCGCGCAGGAAGCGTTCGGCCCGACGCTGGTCGGACTGTGCGCGCAGGATGGGAGCGAGGTTCATGCCCAGCGCGTCGGCCTGGGCCAGCGTGCCGGTCCAGGCCCGTATCTCGGGAATCTCCAGGCGTTCGGCCATGTCCTTGAGCGCGCGCGTGCGCGGCACGCCGGTGCGCACGTCGCCCAGCACGCGGCGCAGTTCATCGCGCAGCGGCCCGGGCGGCCCTTTCTGGACCGCCTGCTGCAGAGCCGCGCCCACGTGCAGGCCGGCCTCGACGCACAGGGTGGTCATGTCCAGCACGAATGGCAGGGCCCGCAGGATGTCCCGCCGCCTGCGGCGCACCCGGTCGCGCAGCCAGAGACGCGGATAGGTTCCGCCCGCCGCCGCGCCCGCCGCGGCCCAGGCCGCCAGGGCGGGAAGCCCGGACCACGACGACGCCAGCAGCGCGGCGGCCAATCCACCGGCGCAGGCGCACAGCACCTGCGCCCCCAGGATGTGCACCGGTGCCAGGCCATGGCGCAGGCCGGACCGGACCAGTTGGGACTCGATGCGGCGCCGGCCCTGCCACGAAAGCCAGGGCCGGCCATAGTGGGCGGCCGCCGAGACCAGGGGCCAGGCCAGCCGGAAGGCGCGCGGCGGCGCCTCGGCCGTCCGGTCCGGCAAGGGGGGCGGGTCGATGACCAGCAGGCAGGCCAGGACCGCCAGCGCCGCCACGGCCAGGCCGATCAGCAGCGCGGTCATGTCCATGCCGGCCTCGTCGCGTGAGCGCCGCCTTCCCCATGAAGTCCGCCTTCGGTTGTCATATGTCGATCCGGACGATGCGGGCGATCATCCACAGCCCGAGGATGTCCAGCGCCGCGACCAGGGCCAGCACGGCCCATCCCCCGGGAGTGGTCCACAGACGCTGCATCGCCTCGGGCTCCAGGCGATGCAGCGCGGCCAGCAGCAGCCACGGCAGGATTCCCACCACCCTGGCCTGCAAGCGGCCCTGGGCCGTAAGCGCGCGTACCCGTCCTTCCATGTGCAGCCGTGCACGCACGGTCCCGCCTATCCGCTCCAGGGTCTCGGCCAGGTTGCCGCCGGTATCGGCGGCGATCCGCAGCGCCGAAGCGACCAGGCTGGCCGCTTCGGTGGGTACGCGCGCATGCAGGTTCGCCAGCGACTGGTCCATGCTCACGCCAAAGCGCTGCTCGCGCATCAGCAGCGCGAACTCCTGGGCCAGCGGCGCCTCGCTTTCTGTCGCTATCTGGCGCAGCCCCGCCTGCAGGCTGGCGCCGGCGCGCAAGGCGCTGGCCAGGGCCAGCAGCGCGTCGGGCAACTGCGCATCGAACCTGCGCATGCGGCGCGTGCGCAGGTGGCGGGCGACCTGGCGCGGCAGCCACGCCCCGGCCGCCGCGCCGGCGGCGGCGAAGACCCAGCTCTGCGCGAACCACCCGCCGACGGCCGCCAGCAGGCCGACCACCGCAACGTGCGCCACCCACAGCTGGTTCACGTCCACGAACAGGAAGAACTCGCTCATGCGGACGCGGGCGGTCTCGGTGAACACCTCCCGGTACCGGACAAGGCTGTCGCGCACCCACCCGCAGGCGATCCAGACCAGCAGCGATACGCAGACCAGCACCGCGCAGGCGATGAGCGCGTCGATGGCGCGTGCGCTCATGCAAGGCTCCGGGGCCCGTCCGGCGCCGGCGTGCGCTCGCAGAACCATTGCGGCGAAATGACGGCGCCGGCGGCCCGCCACTCATCGAGGAAACTGGGCATGAGCTCGCAGCCCTGAAAGTATCCGGCGTCGCCGGGCACCGCACCATCCGGCCGCTCGAAACGGAACAGCTCCTGCAGCTGGATACGGCCGCTCTCGATGCCGCTGACCTCGACGATGGCGGTCACCCGCCGCTGCCCGGCCGCGCTGCGGCCCTGCTGGACCACGATGTCGATCGCCGAGGCGATCTGCTCGCGTATGGCTCCCAGCGGCAGGTCCATGCCCGCCATCAGCACCAGGGTCTCGAGCCGCGACATCGCGTCGCGTGGCGTATTGGCGTGGAGCGTCGTCAACGAGCCCTCGTGGCCAGTGTTCATCGCCTGCAACATGTCCAGCGCCTCGGCGCCCCGGCACTCGCCCACCACGATGCGGTCCGGCCGCATGCGCAGCGCGTTGCGCACCAGGTCCCGGATGGAGACCGCGCCCCGGCCTTCCAGGTTGGCCGGCCGCGCCTCCAGCGAGACCAGGTGCTCGTGCGCCAGGCGCAATTCGGCGGCGTCCTCGATGGTGATGACACGCTCGGCCGGCGGGATGAAGTTCGACAGGATGTTGAGCAGCGTCGTCTTGCCCGAGCCGGTCCCGCCGGAGACGACGATGTTCTTGCGCCGCTCCACGCACAAGCGCAGGAACGCCGCCATGTGCGCATCCAGCGATCCGCCCTCCACCAGGTCCTCCATCCGCAAGCGGCGGGCGGGGAACTTGCGTATGGTCAGGGCCGGCCCCTTCAGCGCCAACGGCGCGATGATCGCATTCACCCGCGAGCCGTCGCGCAGCCTGGCATCGACCATGGGCGAGCTTTCGTCGATGCGGCGGCCCAGCGGCGAGACGATGCGCTCGATCACTCCCAGGACCGACTGATCGCTGCTGAATACCGCCGGATACCGGCACAGGACGCCGCCGCGCTCTACATACAGCTCATCGTGCCGGTTGACCATGATCTCGGAGATGTCCGGGTCGGCGAGCAAGGACTCCAGCGGGCCCAGCCCGACCGCCTCGTCCACGACCTGCCGGCGGAGCGCATCGCGGTCCAGGTCAGCGGGAATCTCGGCATCGGCATCCAGCACCAGCGCTTCCAGCAGGCGGTCGGCCTCCTGCCGCAAGGCCGCATCGCTCATGGCGGACACGTCGCGCCGGCGCAGGTCCAGGGCCTCCAGCAGGCGCGCATGCAGCCGGCGCCGCCATTCGACCATCGCCGCTTCTTGCGTGTGGCCCGCGGCGGACCGGGCAACCGGCGCGGCCGCCCCGTCCGCCGACGGGGGCGCGCCGCCTGGCGACGACGCCTCGCCGGCCAGCGCGGCAACCGCTCGTACACGCAACATCACGGCGCCGACGACGATCTCGTCCTCGGGCAACAAGGGTCCGTATTGGAGGATGCGGCGGCCGTTGACCAAGGTCCCGCCCAGCGATCCCAGGTCTTCCACGAACACGCCTTCGGTCCGCTCCTCCAGCCGGGCGTGCCGGCGGGCGACCCGCCAGTGGCGCAGGCGGATCTCGCAGCCATCCCCGCGTCCGATCACCGCCGGCGACGCCACGCTCAACGAGGCCGCATGGTCCTCGTCGGTCAGGATCTCGATGTCCAGCATCATCGCTCCAGGAAAGGGGCATCGGGCCGCACGGGGACGTTCAGCCGTTCCGGCCCGAAGGTCTCGTCCAGCACTCGCTGCCCGCGGTCGATGCGCTCTCGCAGGTCGGGATTGCGCTGGGTGACGACGGTCGGGGTGACGAAGATGGCCAGTTCGGTCTCGCGCCGCTGGAACCTGCGCGACCCGAACAAGGGCCCCAGGATGGGCAGGCTGGACAGGCCGGGCAACCCATCCAGGTCCTGGGACTGCTCGCGCGACAGGAAGCCGCTCAGGACCAGCGTCTCGCCCGAGCGCACGTTGAACTCCGTGGCGGTCCTGCGCACCTTGAGCGCGGGGCCGCCCGTGGCCGTCACCGAAGGATCCACGGCGCTGACCTCGACGTCGATGACGGACCGCACCGTGCCGCCCGCATCGACCCGCGGCGCGATCTGCAAGGTGACGCCATAGGGCTTGAAGGTCGTGTTCGACGCGCCGTTCCTGTCCACCGTCGCATAGGGCACTTCCCCGCCCGCAAGAAAGCGCGCGGTGGAGCCGCTGCGCGCCGACAGTTGCGGCTGGGCCAGGATGACCGCCTCGCCGCTCTGGGCCATGGCCTGGATGCGCGCGGACAACAGGGCATTCATGCCCAGATACCCCGCCGGGGACGTGGCCGGGAACGGCAACTCGATGGGGCCGCCTCCGGGACGTTGCGCGGCGTCGCCGGCTGCCGCCCGCAGGGGCCGCCCCACCGCGGCGTCCCAGGCCAGCCCCGCGTTCAGGCCGCCGGTGCTCGCGCCATCCCAGCGCACGCCCAGTTCGCGCAGCCTCGAACGCGGCATCTCGACCACCTTGACGTCCATCATCACCATGCGCTCCCAGCCGAGCTGCCCGGTGAAATCGACCACCTGCGGATAGCGGCGCGCCAGTAGCGCGATGCGGGCCTGGTCCGCGTCGCTCAGGTCGTCGCCTTCGACGATGATCTTGTCGCCGACGAGCCGGCTGCGCACCGATGGGATGGTGGCGAGAAAGGCCTCGATCTCCCGCTGCACGCGCGAGGACTGGCCTGGCACGACGGTGATGCGCATGCGCCGCATGGCGCCGTCCCCGTCCCAGATGACCAGCGACGACGTGCCGGCCGCGTTGGCGAACACCACGACCTCCCTGTCGTCGGCCGTGGCCGCGTTGATGACCCGGCCATTGCCCACGGCCACCCGCGCCACGCCCGGCGCCGGGAACACCTGGGTCTCGCCGACGTACATCTCGACGTCCGGAAGGTCCTGGCCGGACTGGGCCGCAGGTGCCGCCGCGGGCACCTCTTCCTGCTCGAGCCATGCAGGCCACGGGGCGGACGACGGCTCGGCTGCCTGCGCCGCGCAGGCCAGGATGGCGAACACGATACCGGGACCGCCGCGCAGGGCTCGCCCCATGATGGCGGCGCTCATGGCAGGCCTCCCTGCCCTTCGCCGGCCTCGCCCAGGCCGGGAATACGGCGGGGAGCGCGGTCGCCATAGATGATGGTCGCGCCCGCCCGCCGGCGCGGCTCGGGCGGCTCCGCATCGCCCAGCCCCAGCAGGGAAGCGAGCCCGCCCGACACCCGGCCAGGCGCCGGGCTGCCGTCCCCCGGGCGGCGCAGCATGGCGGTAAGGATTCCGCCATCGCGCGCGATGATGAGCTTGACCGCCTCGTCCGGCGTCGCATCCAGCGTCACGGTGGAGAACGCGCCGCGCGGCGCCTCGCCTCCGGCCCCCTGCGTCTCGGTCTGGTGTCCCGTGGCCAGCACGCGCATCCGTTGCAGCAGCGGCATGGTCGTCCGTTTGCCGCGATGGTCGAAGGACACGTACAGGTCGATGAGGTCCCCAGGCTGCACCAAGCCCGATACCGAACTGATCTCGTCCACCGGTATGGTCACCGCCCGGCGCCCCTCGCCCAGTCGCTCGGCCAGCGGAGCCGGGCGCCCGGCCTCCAGGTGCAGCGGCAGGAGAGGTTCGCCGGCCCGTACCGGGTGGGCCAGCACAGCGCCGTCGAGATCGCCGAACCTGCCGGGGTCGACGGCGCCGGACGGCGCCCACTCGGCCGGGATCTCGCGCACCGCCGCCAGGTCCGCCGACAGGCGCTGGCCGGCCTCCAGGTCGGACGCGGCAACGACCACGGCGATGCGCGCGGCGCGCGCATCGGCCTCGATGGCGTCGATGCGGCCCTGGATCTGGCGCTGCCCAAGCCATGCGGCCAGGCTTCCGGCCCCCAGCGCCACGGCCAGCACCCACCACTTCCGGTCCACGCGAAGACGGGGCAGGCGCGGCATCATAGCGGCAAGGCCAGCGAGCCGGCGAAACGCAGATGAAAACCGCGCAAGGCCTCGAGCAGCCATGCCAGCAATCCGCCCCCCTCGCCAAACCATCCTGCGCCGGCCACGCCGGCCAGCAACATGGCCACGACGAGATACTCCGCGGCGGATTGCCCCCGCAGCCATCGCGCGCCCCGCCTCCTGCCCGCCACGATCATGCTCGTTCGCTCCTTCATTCGCCCGTCTCGATCTCCACGGCAAGCAAGCCGCTTCCTTGCTCCCGCGCCACCACCACCAGCTGCAGCACCCGCCGCGCGCGATGCCATTCCATCAGTCCTCCATCCGATGCCGCACGCCATCCAAGCGCCGTCAGCCTGGCTTGCAGCAACCGGGAAAATGTCGCGGTGTCGGCATCGTGGACGTAAAGCCGATGGGCCACCCGACCCCGCTCGTCTTGGGTTTGCAGGTCCAGCAGCAGCGTTGCCCCCGCTGGCGTCCACGCGGCGGGCAAGGCGCGCTCATTCGCCTTCGCATCGAGGCCGACGGCCAGCAGTCCCTGCGTCGCGCCGGATCGAGACCGGCGAAGCTGCATCAACCAGGGGCGCTCGTCTCGAATGCCGCTCAGCATCACGCCATCGGGCAAAGGCAGCAGCCAGGGATCCAGCCCCGGCTGCCTGGCCACGCCGTCGGCGACCTCGAGCGGCGGTTGCCGGACCTCGAACAGGCGCACGTCCATGCGCACGCCGTTCACGCGCACGCGGCCTCCCCAGCCCCGGTCCACCGCGCCGGGTGGCACGCTGGGCTGGGCCGCTGCCGCGTGGCTCCATAGCAGCCCCATCACGAGCATGAAGCCACCTCGCACCGGCTGGCGGCACCGGGCGGCGATCATCGCGAGCCTCCCGCAAGGTCCGAAGGCAGCAGGCCTTGCCACGCCGTGAGCCAATCGAATTGCGGCGGCGGGCGGTCCCAGGGCCGATCGACGCGCGACAATGCCGACACGGCGCGGCCGGCCCGCTCCGTACGCCGCGCGGCGTCGCTCCACGCCCTGGGAGCGCCGGCGATGCGCGCCTGGACATCGCCATCGTCCCGGGCGTGGCCGGCATTCACCAGGATCGCGAACCGGCTGGACAGCGGGGCCCTGGTTCCCCACCCGCCCAGCCTGGCAGCCGGCGCGACGTCGGGTTGCACCGACACCCGCCCGGCCACCAGCCCCGGATACGCCGGCAACAACTCCCCTCTGATCATGCGCGCCGGCTCGGCATTCCCCCCGGGCTGCGCCCGGTCTGGCAGCAGCCCGGCCGCCTGCCGGAGGTCCATGGAAAATCGTCCGGCCCGATCGGGCAGCAATGCGGATCCATCATGGTTGAGCCAGCGATGGCGATCAGGATGAAAGAAGTAGGCCTGTGCGCGCTCGCGTATTTCCCGCGGCGCCTCCTGCGCGACGATGAAGGCAAGATGGCGTCCGGCGAACTCGGTCTGTAGCGCGAGATCCTGCAGCCGCCCCAGTGCCGAGCCCAACACCCACAATGTTCCGAGCACGCCCAGCGCGAGCAGGGCCTCGGCCATGGCCTGGCCACACTGGCGCTCCATGGGCCCGTTCATCGCGTCGCCCCCTGCCTGCGCCATGCCTGCTCGCGCTCCGCCGCCGCGACGGGACTCAGGCCGGCCTGCCAGTACGGCATGAACAGACTGGGTCGCTCCGAGCCCCCGTCGGCACGCCCGACGGGTCGTCGATAGTAGGTCGACGCGGCGCTGACCGCGGCCAGTCCGCCCGCCCCCAGCCCCGCTCCGGACGCCAGGCGGCCCGCTCCGCCTCGTGGCCCGGCGGCGTCCGTCGTCCTCATGGCCGCCGCATCGCGGGTGGCCCTTGCGGCAAAGCGAAGAATCGGTTCTCCGGCCTGCTTGCCGGCTAATCCGGCGAACGACGGCAGTCCTCGGCCCTGCCACAGCACGCCTTGCGACAACGCGAACGAATTGGCGAGCGGATTGGCCGCCCCATCCAGCAGGTTCCAATCGGTATGCCCGCTCACCCAGCGCCAGAAATCCTGGTCGGAGAAATCCTCGGGAGGTTCATCGACATGGGGCAGATCGTCGTCCGCCAACGAAGCATCGCTCTTGGCGCTGCCCCAGCCCATGGGGTATTCACGGTAGTAGCAGCCTATCCAGCGATTGGACCGCAGCGCATGGAAGGACAGCGTGTCGACCGACCGCCAGGCATCCAGCCCCATCAGCGAGGTCGCGCCCCGGCGCCGCAGCTCGTGCCGCAGCCAGGGGCATCGCCACTCCGTTGGCAACAAACTGCGACGGTCGTGATCGCGCGGCGACAGAAAGCCGTAGTGCGCGTTGGCCTCTTCCACCATGCCCCTGAGCCGGTTCCGCGCCGCGCCGCCATGCCGGACCAGGAAACCCGGCAGCGTATCGGCCAGCAGGGATGCGTCCAGATGCGTGGCGCCATCGTCATAGTGGGCGGCCAGCACGGCGCGCATGGTCCGCATGCGGGTGTCGGCCAACGATTGCTGGACGGCCGCCTGCGCCCGCACCAGGACATCGTGCACGACGCGATCGTGTTCGGCGAAGGCGCGGGCCAGCGCGCCGTCTCCCCAGTCGGCGGCGCTGCCTGCTCCGGCGGCGCCCGCGGCGCTCCGGTAGGCCCGGCCATGCGCGGCGCCGAACAGGCCGCCGATCAGGCTGGCGGGCGGATTGGAAGACGCCAGCCGGCGCGCCTGCGTATCGCCGAATCTGGCCCACGAGGCCAGCGTGATGGCATGCGCCATGCCCACCTGGTGGGCCACCAGCGCGCGATTGGCATAGGCAAGGAAATTCAGGCTCCGGGCCTGTGCCAGCGCGCCGCTATAGGCCGCCGCATCCAGCGCGCGCGTCAACCGGACCTTCTCGCGCAGCAGTTGCCCGCCGTTGAAGAGCTGCACCAACCCGGCGGCCGCCGCGGCGAGCAGCGCCACCGCCAGCACCAACGCCTGTCCGGCCTGCGAGCGATCCACGGCGCGCATCTAGTTCGCGCCCGCCTGCGCGGCGTTGCCGGTGAAGGACTTGAGCGAACGGGCGGAGGTCTGGGACCGGGCACCCTTGGCCGCGGTCTGCGCCGCCCGCGATTCGGTCGAGCCGTCCTCGCCCGCGAGTTCGCGGGCCATCGCGGCCGTCTGGGAACGGACCACCTGCCCGAACAGCTGGTAGACGGCGATCGCGGCCACGGCCACGAGCGCGACGATGATGACGTACTCCACCATGGACTGGCCGCGCTGCCGACGCCGCCGGGCGGAGATAACAGGAAGAGACATGGGCGGGACTCCACCCCCGCGCGCCGGGCGCCGTGCCCAACCGTCCGCGGAGGTGCCGCCAGTTTCCGGGGACCGCCCCGCACCGGCAATGCGAGGATCCCGCGACGGACAGGAAGGTCATCCCCATCCGCCGGCGGCCGGTCCCGCTACAGATTGAGCTTGGAGATCTTGGTGCCTTCCACCGTCAGGCCGGCCATCAGGCCGGCGTTGGTCAGCGCGAAGGCCACGACCGGAGCCCGGGCGGTATTGGTGTCGACCGCGGCGTTGACGCCCGCCTTGACCACCGCCACCGATCCGTCCACGCCGGCGGTCCAGCCGTTGCTGGACTTGAAGCGGTCGAGTTCGGCCTGGTTCATGAACATGAACACCAGCGCCTTGGACTGCGCCCCGGCCTGGAAGCCGAACGAGCCGCTGGCGGTGCTGTAGTAGCCGGTGGTGCGTCCGCCTTCGCGCAGCGCGCCTTCACCGTACTCGCCGCCGACGATGAAGCCGGCATTGATCACGCTGGGGAAGACCAGGATGCCGCGCGCCTTGTTGCCCAGTTCGCGGGAACCGTCGACCGTGGAATACAGGCGGTTCAGCGTTTCGTTGACCCCGGAATCGATCCGGCTGCGCTTGGCGGCGGGCGAGCTGTCGCCGCCCTTGTTGGGGTCGGTCGTGGTGCAACCCGCGGCGACCAGCAGGCCGGCGGTAGCGGTGGCGTAGAGGAACTGACGACGTTTCATGCTCTCTCTCCTTGAGTGAGCTTGCCCGCAAGCAGCTTCCGGAGGAAGGGTCGAGGCCCGCCGCGGCAAGCACAGCCATTCTGCCGGATATACGTCAAAACGGCGAATGCAAACGTAACCCGGCTGTTGCATCCGGCCGTCGCCCCGCATGCGCGCCGCGAAAAGCACGGAAAGCCGCCAAGTGTGCGAAGATCGGGGCGTATCGACCAAAACAGGACGTCCGCCTCCAAGCGAGCCCGCCCATGTCCGGATTCGACATTCAAGACCTGGAGTTCCCCGCCTTCGACGGCCAGGCCCTGCCGGGGCGGCTGTACCGGCCCCGCTGCGATGCCGCCGTCCCCCTGCTGGTCGACGTGCACGGAGGCGCCTGGATCCGGGGCAACCGGCTGAACAATGCCTCCATGCACGAGGCGCTGGCGGACGAGGGCATTGCCACGTTCGCACTGGATTTCCGCATGCCGCCGCAAGCCGAAGCGGCCACCACCTTCGCCGACGTCCACGCCGGCCTGGCCTGGGCCCGCCGGCACGCGAACCGGCTGGGCAGCCGTCCCGAATGGGTGGGCGGCCTGGGTACGTCCAGCGGCGGCCACCTGCTGATGCTGAACGCCTTGCTGGGGGGCGCCCCCGGCGCGGCGGCGGATCCGGCGCCGCTGGTCCGCTTTGCGGTGGCCTGCTGGCCGATCCTGGATCCGCTGGCACGCTACCGGATGGCCCGCGAACGCCGGCTCGCGCCATTGCTGGACGCGCACCACGCCTTCTGGCAGGACGAGGCCGCCATGGAACGGGACAACCCCCAGTTGATCGTGGAACGCGGGGAAGCCCGCCACCTGCCGCCCGTGCTGCTGATACAGGGCACGGACGATGCCAACGTCGACCACTTCCGCGCCGATGCCTTCGGCGAGCAATACCGGCGGGCCGGCGGCGCGATCGACGTGCTGAAGTACGACGACGAGGCCCATATGTTCATCACCGTCGAACCTGGCTCGCCCGCCTCGCTGCACGCGATGGACCGCATCCGGCAGTTCGTGCGCAACCAGTGCCGCGCCGCCGGCTGAGCGCCGCGGCAAGAATGCAAACCATCCTCAAAACGTACAAAATGTTGCGATTCCCGGTCATATGGAAGGGCTAACATCAGCCTGCTAAAGCGTCGCGAATACGTAACGGCGCTTTTGCCCAGTCCACTCCAGGAGGTCAACATGAAAACCAACACCCTCTCCAAAATTGCCCTGGTCGCGGCGCTTGGCGTCTTCGTCGCCGGTTGCGCCAACCAGCAGCAGACCAACACGGCCATCGGCGCCGGCGGCGGAGCCGCCCTGGGAGCCGGGCTGGGCGCTCTGCTGGGCAACTCCAAGGGCGCGGCCATCGGCGCCGGCCTGGGGGCCGTGGCGGGCGGGCTGGTCGGCTATAACTGGAAAACCGTCAAGCAGGACGTCGAGAAGTCCGGCTCCAAGGACCTGGGCATCGACATGACCGAACAGAACGATGGTTCGCTGAAGGTCAACGTGCCCAGCAGCGTCTCGTTCGACACCGGCAGCTACGCGCTCAAGCCGGCGCTGCTGCCCGTGCTGGACAGCGTCGCCAAGACACTGAACGAGCATCCCGAACTGCGCGCCAAGGCCGTCGGCCATACCGACAACACCGGCCAGATGTCGCTCAACCAGACCCTGTCGCAGAACCGCGCGCAGGCGGTGGTCAACTACCTGACCAGCAAGGGCGTCTCGCCCGCGCGCCTGACCACCGAAGGCCGCGGCCCCAACGACCCGATCGCCAGCAACGATACGGTGGAAGGCCGCGCCGCCAACCGCCGCACCGAGATCTACCTGTACGCCACCAAGAACTGACCGGCGACTTCGCCGCCCTCCGATGGGGGGCGGCGGCGTTCTTGGGTAAAGTAATGGCTTGCGCCCGGCCGCGGCCGGGCTCCAGGAACGTTCATCGTCATGTCCAGCACCTCCGCACTCCTGTCCCCCTCGCCCACGCTCGTCATCCGCGACGCCTGCGACGCCGACCTGGTCGCCATCCAGGCCATCTACGCCTTCCATGTCCTGAACGGCATCGCCAGCTTCGAGGAAGTTCCGCCCACCGTGGAAGACATGCGCGCCCGCCGCGCCGCCGTGCTCGGGCTTGGCCTGCCCTATCTGGTGGCCGAGCAGGACGGCACGATCGTCGGCTACAGCTATGCCGGCAGCTACCGCGCGCGGCCGGCCTACCGCCACACCATAGAAAACTCCGTCTACGTCGCCGACGGCACGGGCGGGCGCGGAATCGGCGTGGCCTTGATGCGGGCCCTGATCGCGCGCTGCCAGGAAGGGCCTTGGCGCCAGATGGTGGCCGTCATCGGCGACAGCGGCAACGCGGCCTCCATCGCTCTGCACCGCAAGGTCGGGTTCGAACACGCCGGCGTGCTGCGCAGCGTGGGCTTCAAGCACGGCCGCTGGGTCGATACCGTCATGATGCAGTTGCCGCTGGGCCAGGGTGACCGCAGCCTTCCCGGCGGTCCATGACACCATGGGCGACATGCGCGTGGGCATCTCCGGCTGGCGCTACCCTCCCTGGCGAGGGGTGTTCTATCCGGACGACCTGCCGCAGCGGCTGGAACTGGCCTACGCGTCGCGCGAATTCTCGACCATAGAACTGAACGGTTCGTTCTATTCGCTGCAGACGCCCGAGCGCTACGCCCGCTGGCATGCCGACACGCCCAAGGGCTTCCTTTTCAGCGTGAAGGGACCGCGCTACATGACCCACATCCTGCGGCTTCGCGAAATCGATCGGCCGCTGGCCAACTTCCTGGCGTCGGGGCTTTTCGAACTCAAGGACAAGCTGGGCCCCATCCTGTGGCAGTTCCCGCCCAGCCTGCGGTTCGACCCGGCGTTGTTCGAAACCTTCTTCAAGGCCCTGCCGCACGATACCGATCACGCCCGCGCGCTGGCGGCCCGGCACGAGACGCGCATGCAGGGCCGCGCCAGCCTGGCTGCCCAGCCCGGCCTGCCCTTGCGTCACGCGATCGAGATCCGGCACGACAGTTTCGTCGATCCGGCGTTCACCGACATGCTGCGGCATTACGGCATGGCCCTGGTGGTGGCTGACACCGCCGGCAAATGGCCCTACTACGAAGACGTCACCGCCGATTTCGTCTACATCCGCCTGCACGGCGACCAGGAGCTGTACGTCAGCGGCTACACCGACGCGGCGCTGGATGGCTGGGCCCGGCGCATCCGGGCCTGGGCACGCGGCAGCGAACCACGCGACGCCCGCCGCATGGGCGGCAAGGCGCCGCGCCGCGCCGCCGGGCGCCATGTGTTCTGCTACTTCGACAATGACGCGAAGGTGGAAGCGCCTCGCAATGCCAAGACGCTGATGAGCAACCTGGGGCTGCCCATGCGGGCGTCCTAAGTTTTCCGCGAGACGCCGACGTGAACATCGACAGCAGACGCAACCGCAGCGACCAGTTGCGCATCAAGCACCTGCGCCTGCTGGAGCTGGTGGCCGAGCACCATTCGCTGGCCGCGGTAGCGCAGGCCCTGCACCTGAGCCAGCCCACCGTGACCAGCATGGTGCAGACGCTGGAGGAGGTCTTCGGCACCACGCTGATCGAACGCAACGCACGCGGGGGCAGCCTGACCGACGCCGGCAATCTCGCGCTGAGGCAGTTGCGCATCGCGCTGGCATCGTTCGACACGGCGCTGGAAAGCGTGGTGCGGGGCAGCACGCCGCTGGTGCGCGTCGGCGTCCTGCCGCTGCTCGACGCCTGGCTGCTGCCGCAGGCCATGGCCCGGATGGAATCCACCGGCACCCTGCCCCGCATCGCCATCACGCATGGCGGCATCAACGTGCTGTACGGCGGCCTGGACCGGAGCGAGATCGATTGCGCGATCTGCCACCTGGACGAGTTGCCCGTGCAGGGCGGCCACCTGACCGACCTGCACATCGAACCGCTGCACGAGGAAAGCCGCCTGTTCGCCTGCGCGACGGACCATCCGCTCGCGCGGCATGCCTCGCTGCGGCTGGGCGATCTCGCGAACCAGGAATGGATCGTCCCGCCCAAGGCGTCCCAGGCCCGACGGGTGCTCGAGCGCGTGTTCCTGGGCGCCGGCCTGGTCCCGCCGGAACCTCGCATCGAGTCCTTCCCGTATCACACGAACCTAGAGGTCGTGGCGGCCACCCGCATGCTGACTTTCGCGCCATCGTCGCCGGTCCGCCACTATGCCGGGATGGGCCGCGTGCACATACTGCCCGTCGCCGACGACATCCCGGTCAGCCGGCTGGCGTTCCTGGCGCGCCAACCCGTGATGCAGCTACCCGGGGTCGAACCGCTGCGGCAGGCCGTGGTCTGGGCGGCCCGGCAGATGGCCGCCGCGCGGGCGGCCTGACCCGGCTCAGGCCCAGGCGCGAAAGCCCAGTCCCGGCACCACCGCGCTGTCCTCGCCATCCTTGAGCACCACCGGCTCCAGCGCACCGCTGGCGACGGCGTCGGCCGCGAACTCCGCCACCGACCGGACCTTGGACGCCGGCACGCCGGCCTGGGCCAGCCGCTGTTCGAGCTGCGCCGCCTCCCATTCTTCCATCCGCTCCCGCAGCCGCGCCTTGAGCAACACGGGGTCCTTCGCCCTCAGGAAAGACACCTGCTCGCCCGGCCCGGACGACACGTCGAACAAGGCCGGATCGGTGGCCAGCTCTTGCAGCCCCAGCACCTCCAGCAGGCGGGCGAACTGCGCGGGCGTATTGGCCCCCAGCGCGATCCAGCCGTCGCGCGTGCGGAAGAAGTCGGCGGCGGGGCTGCCCGAATAGCCCTGGTTGCCGACACGGCGGGGCGACACGCCCTTGGTCAGGGCCTCGACGGCATAGCTGTACATCAGTTGCATGGACGCCGCCGCCATGGACACATCGAGCAGGATGCTGCGGCCGTCGCGGTTGCGCTGGTGCAGGGCGCTCACGATGGCCAGCGCACCCAGCATGCCCGTGGCCGCGTCGACCACCGGGAAACCGGTCTTGATCGGGTCGTCGCCTTCCATGCCTCCCATCATCGCCATGCCGGTCATCGCCTGCACGACGTGGTCGTAGGCCGGCCGGTCGGCCCAGGGCCCGGTCCGGCCGAACCCGGAGATCGAGCAATAGACGACGCGCGGGTTGACCGCCCGGATCGCTTCGTAGCCCAATCCGTGCCGCTCCAGCGATCCGGGGCGGAAGTTGTCCACGAACACGTCGGTCTCGCGCGCCATCTCCAGGACCTGGGCGCGTCCTTGCTCGGTGCGGAAATCCAGCGATACACAGCGCTTGCCGCCATTGAGCGACAGGAAGGCCGACGGCCCCCGCTCGGACCGGCGCAGCACGTCGCCGCCGGCGGGTTTCTCGATCTTGACGACGTCGGCGCCCATCCGGGCAAGGTAGAAGGTCGCCAGGGGGCCGGCGATGACGTGCGAGAAATCCAGCACGCGCACGCCCGCCAGCGGCAGGAAATCTTGGTTCATAGAATGGCCATGCGCCTAGAATTGAACGATCTTGGAAGCGCGCACGATGCGCGAGAACTTGGCGGTTTCCTTCGCCAGGAAGTCGGCGAAATCGTCCGCGGTCGGCGACAGCTCCACCGGCGATCCGTTCTTGTCGAAGAACGCGTTCAGGTCGCCGCGCTTGAAGGTCTCGTGGATCGCGCGGTTCAACTTGGCCACGATGTCCGCGGGCATGCCCGCCGGCCCCCAGACGCCGTTCCACGATTCGATCACCGTGTCGTCGTTGCCCAGCGCCTCCTTCAGCGTCGGCACCTCGGGAAGAATGGGCAGGCGCCTGGCCGAGGTCACGCCCAGCACCCGCACGGCGCCCGATTCGACCTGCGACAGCGCCGCCGTCACGACCGGAAAGCAGAACTGCGTCTGGCCGCCCAGCAGCGAAGGCACGAGATCCACCGAGCCGCGATAAGGCACGTGGACCACGTCGATGCCGGTGGCCGTGGCCAGCGCGGCGCCCGCCAGGTGCGAGCCCGTGCCCACGCCGCCCGAGGCGAAGTTCAGCTTGCCCGGGGACTGGCGGGCGGCCGCCAGGATGTCCTGGATCGATCGATAGGGCGACGTCCCCGCCACCGCCAGCACGAAGGGATTCATGTTGATCAGCGACACGGGCGCCAGGTTCTTCAGCACGTCCACGCCCACGGCGGGATTGATCAGCTTGTTGGTGATCATGGGCGAGCCGCCGAACAGCAGCGTGTAGCCGTCCGCCTTGGCCTGCGAGACCGACACCGCGCCCAGCGTGCCGCCCGCGCCCACCTTGTTCTCGACGAATACGCTCTGCCCCACCTGGCTGCCCAGCGCCTCGGCGAATTTCCGCGCCAGCAGGTCGACGCCGCCGCCGGCGGCATAGGGCACCACGAGGCGGATCGGGCGGTCGGGGTAGGTATCGGCCGGGGCGGCCTGGCTTGCTGCCGGCACGAGGCAGCAAGCCAGTGCCGCGGCAAGAATGCGTGCGCGCATGGCGGGTCTCCTGTCATGGGTATGGGCATGAATGCCGAGTGACCGCGATTGTGGCCGCGCCCGCCCCCCGCAACAATTCGAAAATCGGGAACCCGTCTTCGGCTTTTTCTATGGGCCGCGGCGCGCGGCGCTCAGCGCCGCGGGAAGGGCTTGCTCAGGAAGCGCGAACCGGCCATCCCGAAACGCCACGGCACGTCCAGCGCCTTCGAGATACCGATGCGCGGACCGGTGACGATGTCCGGCTCGCCCTCGCGCGCCACAAGTTCGAAGGGCGGGCGATCGAGCCGCATGCCGTCGAAGCTGCGATCGATGCCCAGGGCCTGGCCCACGCGCCCCGGTCCCGAGCACAGCAGCCGCGGATCGTCCACCCCGCGTCTTGCGCGCATGATGTCCAGGCCATGGGTCGGCTCCAGCGCGCGGATCAGCACCCCGGCGCCGTGGCCGGATTCGCGGCAGACCAGGTTCAGGCACCAGTGGATGCCGTAAGACCGGTAGACGTAGGCCCTGCCGGGTTCGCCGAACATCGAGGCATTGCGCGGCGTGGGCCCCGAGTAGCTGTGCGAGGCGGGGTCCTCCCTGTCGTAGGCCTCGGCCTCCACGATGCGTCCGCCCACGCCGTCCACCAGCAGGGTCACGCCGATCAGCAGCGGACCGACTTCGGCCGACGGAGCATGGAAATCGATATGGGCAAGGTGAGGCATGGGGACATCCGTTCTCGCAGCGAGAACAGAGTGTATCCGCTGGGACGATTGCCGCCCGCCGCCGATCTCCCGATACTTTTGCCAACACCCGCGCGGCCCGGCACGAAGCGGGTCCACCTCCCCTTCCCGAAAGGATACGCACTCATGGATAGACGCCAGGCCCTACTGACGATGGCCGGCGCGGCGGGCTGCGCGCTGCTGCCCGCGGTGCCCGCCCACGCCCAGTCCTACCCCGCCCGCCCGGTGCGTTGGCTGGTGCCCTTCCCGCCTGGCGGCACCATGGACCAGGTCGTGCGCGCCGTCGCGCAGGGCATGCAGGGCCGGTTCGGCCAACCCCTGATCATCGAGAACAAGCCGGGGGCGGGCACGGTCATCGCCGTCGACCAGGTGGCGAAATCCGCTGCCGACGGCTACACCCTGGTCACGGTGGCCAACAGCTTCACCATCAACCCCTCGCTCTACGCCAAGCTGCCCTACGACACCGAACACGGCTTCGCACCGGTCGCCCTGCTGGGCGCCACCGCGAACATCCTGGTGGGCCGGCCCGGACTCGAGCCCAAGACCCTGCCGCAATTGATCGCCTACGCCAGGCAACATCCGGGCAAGTTGTCCTACGCCTCGTTCGGCACGGGCACCTCCGCCCACCTGGCGGGCGAGATGCTCAAGCAGATGGCCGGCGTGGACATCCTGCACGTGCCCTACAAGGGCGGCGTGCCGGCCTTGACCGACATCCTGGGCGGACAGGTGGACCTGATGTTCAACAACCTGCCCGACATGCTGCCCTACCTGGCCAACGGCAAGCTGCGCGGCTACGGCGTCACGTCCAAGGCCCGCTCCGCGCTGGCCCCCGACCTGCCCACCATCGCCGAACAGGGCTACCCGGATTTCGA
>NZ_JAOCLR010000025.1:0-92544 GCF_029845405.1 Pigmentiphaga sp. GD03639 | reverse complement strand
TTCTCCAGCCCGGGCCAGGGTTCCACCCCGCACCTGAACATGGTCATCCTGATGCAGCAGGCCGGCATCGACATGCTGCACGTGCCCTACACCGGCATCCCGCCCGCGGTGATGGACGTGGCGGCCGGGCGCATCTCCAGCGTGTTCGCGTCCTACTCCGACCTGCTGCCGCACGTGCAGGCGGGCACCCTGCGCATTCTTGCCAGCACCGGTTCGACGCGCTCGCCCATCAGTCCCGACATTCCGACCATGAAGGAGTCGGGCTACGGCGGGTTCGAAGTGGTCGGCTTCGGCGGCCTGCTGGTGCCGGCCGGCACGCCCGCCGCGCTGACGGCGAAGATGGCCGCCTCGGTGCAGAAGGTGCTGGCGCGTCCCGAGATCCGCAGCCGCCTGCTGGAACTGGGCTTCGAGCCGGTGGACAGCAACCAGCAGGCCTTCGGGGCACTGGTGCGCGAGCAGAATGCATTCTGGGCGAAGGTGATCCAGGACGCCCACGTCAAGGTCGAATAGGAGTTCCTTCATGCAACCCGCACTTTCCCGCTCGTACCACCTGCGCTTCGTCGGCGACTGGGGCCAGGCGAACTTCCACCGCATCTGCTCCTGGCTGTGCGAGGAGTTCTGCAAGCGCGCCGGCCCGCGCAGCCGCGTGGCCATATGGAGCATACGCGCCGGCGGTATCGAGGCCATCGACCTGGTGCAGGAAGGCGAGGTGGACCTGTGCCTGGTGACGCCGGCGATGCTGATGCCGGCCGCGCTGACGGGCCAGTCCATCTTCCAGGGACGCGCCGCGCCCAACCTGCGCTCGCTGGCGGTGCTGCCGCAGAACGACCGCATGGTGCTGGCGCTGCGCCCGGACCTGGGCATCCGTTCTTTCGAGGAACTGCGCAGCCGCCGGCCGGCCCTGCGCATCGCCACGTCGCGCAACGACGGGACCAACTTCATCGGCTATATAAGCCGCCTGTTCATGGCGGCCCACGGCATCGACGAGGCCACGCTGGCGGCCTGGGGCGGATCCTACGTCGAGGACACCAATCCTCGCGACAGCCTGGCGCGCATGGAGGCGGGAGAGGTGGACGGCGTGCTGCAGGAAGCGATCATGACGCCGTGGTGGGCGCGGATCGTCGAGTCCGGACTGGCGGTGCCGCTGTCCGCGGAACCTTCCGCCCTGGCCCGGCTGCGCGCCGATCACGGCTTCCCGGCCAACGCGCTGCCCGCAGGCTACTGGAAGAATCTCGAGACGCCGGTGGAGGCCCTGGACTTCTCGGACTTCCTGGTGCTGGTGCGCGACGACATGGACGAGGAGGTGGCGCATCTGCTGACCTGGTGCCTGGTGGAGACGCGCGAGGCCATCGAGCGCCAGTACCGCCACCTGCCGCCGCAGCGCAGTCCGCTGTCCTATCCCATCGATCCCGCCAGGATGGCCCGGCCGTCCATCGCGCTGCATGCGGGCGCGCAACGCTATTACCGCGAGGCGGGGCTGCTGGCCTGAGCCGCTCGTTCCCGCCCGCCCCGAAGGAGACCGCCGTGCCCGAAGTCCTTGAATACCTGGAGGCATTTCCTTTCGACGCGCCGCCCCGCGTGCTGCGCCGTCGCGAGGAACTGCTGCTGGCCGAACCCCTGCCGGGCGGCGGCCGCCCTCCCCGCGCGTACCCGCCCGTCGAGGCGGTGCATTTTCCCCCCGGGTACGTGGACCAGCCCTTCGTGCCCCCGCGCGGGGTCTACGAAAGCGCGGCCATGCGGATAGAGTGGCAGACGATGAATGCCCGCCAGCCTTTCTACCACCGCAACTGCGGCGTGGACGAGATCTCGTTCCAGGTGTGCGGCGACCGCACCATCATGACGGAACTGGGCAGCGTGGACGTGGCGCCGGGCGAGTTCGCCCGGCTGCCCGACGGCGTGGCCCACGACAACTACGGCCGCCGCGACATCCACCTGCTGTTCTACGTGCCAGGTCCGGTCGAGCGCCTGGGCGCGGTGGACCGTCGCTCCGAGGCCAGGATCCCGCCGTTTCCGGGTTGGTCGCCCGCGCCCCTGAACGAGCTCGTCACCGAAGGCGTGGCCGGCCCGGGCCAGGACGTGGCGCTGTCTCCCATCGACGAACGGCTGCTGCTGTCCCATGCCGATGAAACACAGGAGCGGCTGGAGGTCCTGCGCATCGGATCGGGCAGCGAATGGCTGTATCGCGGCCCCACGGCCATGATCGGAACCACGGCCGCCGCCTCGACCGGACACGTCTATCGCCGGCTGCGCAACGCCGAGGAGATCCAGTATCAGGTCTCGGGTACGCGTACGCTGGTGACCCAGCGGGGCGTGCTGCGCCTGGCGCCCGGGGACTTCGTCCGCATTCCCCGCGCCGTGGCCTTCGCCAGCATCCACGCGGAGCCCAGCACGCATCTGTCGCTGGTCTCGACCCAACCCATCCCGCAGGTGGCGCAAGGCGCCCGCCAGGCCGAGCGAATGACGCCGTCGGAAATCGACGCGCTGCGCCCTGGAAAACCGACTTGACACACAAGGACAGCAATATGAGCGACATGCTTGCCGCGCGCGCCCACCAGGGCGCGACCGAATTGCGGCTGGAGCGGGTGCCGGTGCCCGAGCCCGGCGCACGGGACGTGCTGATCAAGGTCGCGTCCGCCGGCATCGCGCCCGGCATGATGAAGCTGCTCGAGCGCGGCCGCTTCAAGCACCTGCCGTCCACGCCCGGCCACGAGATCGCCGGCGTGGTCGTCGCGGCGGGACGCGAGGCCGACGCCTCGCTGGTCGGCCGGCGGGTGCGGGTGCATCCCATGCTGTCCTGCGGCGACTGCGTCTATTGCCGCACCGACCGCCAGCAACTGTGCGCGGAGACCGCCATGATCGGGCACGCCGCGTTCGGCACCGGCAAGCTGGAGCTCTACGCGCGCTATCACGACGGCGGCCTGGCCGAGTATGCGCGCGCCCCGGACTGGCTGGTCGACCCCCTGCCCGACAACGTCGGCTTCGACGTCGGCGCCAAGGTGCACGACCTGGCCAATGCCGTGCGCGCGCTCAAGTGCGCGGCCATTCCCGAGCCGGGGCGCCTGGTCATCACCGCGGCCACCGGCACCATGGGAACGGCCAGCATCCTGCTGGCGCGGTTCTACGGCGCGCGCAGCCTGGTGCTGGTGGCGCGGTCGCGCGAACGCCTGGAGGCGCTGCGGCCGCTGGCGGGCGACCTGCCCGTGGAGCTGGTCGCGCTGGACGAACTGGCGCCCGACTGGGCCGAGAGCCAGGGCCTGACCCGCCGGCTGCGGGAGGTGCTGCCGGGAGGCGCGGATGCCGTGCTGGACTATTTCCCGGGCGGCCCGGGCACGATGCAGGCACTGCGCGCGCTGGCGCTGGGCGGCACGCTGGTGCACATGGGCGGCAACGCCGTGCCGCTGTCGCTGACGGTGGCCGAAGCCATGCAGATGTGCTGGACGATCGTCGGCACCCGGGCCTGCACGCGATCGGATACCGACGCCGTGCTGGAACTGCTGGCATCGGGCCGGCTGAACGCCGATGCGCTGATCACCCATCATTTCCCGCTGGCCGAGGTGAACCGGGCCCTGCGGGTCATGCTCGATCGCAGCGAACCGATCTGGATGGCCGTGGTGCACCCGGGGCAGGGCTGAACAGGCCCCTAGGCGAATGCCTCGCTGAAGAAGTCGATGAAGGTCCGCACCTTGGGCGCCATGAATTTGCGGCTGGTATAGGCGGCGTACAGGGTCACCGAAGGGGGCCGGTACTGCGGCAGCAGGCGCACCAGCGCGCCGCTGTCCAGGTCGTCGGCGATCAGCCATTCCGGCAGGTAGCCGGGTCCGATGCCCGCCAACAGGCTGTGTCGCGCCAGGGACGAGTCGTCCGTCTTCAGCGCCGTGGGCACGCGCAGCGTCGAGGGTCCCCCGGGTCCCAGCAGGGGGATTTCCTCGGATCGCTTGATGTAGGCGGGCAGGACGGCCGGACGGTCGGCCAGCCGGGCGGGCGACTCGAAGGGGCCGTGCCGTTCCACGTAGTCGCGCGAGGCCGCCAGCACGAAGCGGACCTCGCACAGCGGCCGCACGATCAGCGATGGCGCGTTCTGCGTGGTGGTGGCGCGCAGGGCCAGGTCGAAGCCTTCCTCGGCCAGGTCCACCTTGTAGTTGCTCAGGCGCAGGTCGATGACCACGCGCGGGTAGCGTTCGCGGTAGCACGCCAGCATGCCGGCGAAGCGGCCGTTGGCGCACCAGACCGGCGCGGTGATCTTCAACTGGCCGCGCGGCTCGGCATGGCTGTCCTGCAGGGTGGCCTCGGCGTTGTCCAGCAGGTCCAGCGCTTCGCAGCACTGCTCGAAGTAGACCTGCCCCGCCTCGGTCGGGCTGACGTGCCGGCTGGTGCGGTTGAGCAGGCGGGCGCCCAGGCTGCGTTCCAGGTGGGCCAGGTGCTTGCTGGCCATGGCCGGCGAAATCCCCAGTTGTCCGGCCGCCCGCGCGAAGCTGCCCGCCTCGACCACGAGGCGGAACACCTTCATGCTGACCAGCGTGTCCAAGCGTTCAGGCCTTGCCGCGCGACGCGTCGATGCTGAAGGCGCCCGCGCCGGCCACGGCGAAGAACAGGAACACGAAGCAGTACAGCACCGCCGGCTCGCCGCCGTTCTGCAGCGGGCTCAGGAAGGCCTTGGGCGCATGCGCCATGAAGTAGGCCACGGCCATGAAGCCGCACAGGATGAACGCCACCGGCCGGGTGAACAGGCCCAGGATCATCAGCAGGCCGCCGCCAATCTCCAGCACGCCGGCCAGGCCCATCAGCGAGAACAGCTGGATGCCTTGCATGCCCAGCGACGGGATGTCGAAGAACTTGGCCGTGCCGTGCTGCAGGAACACGTAGGCGATGACGATGCGCATGACGGCTTGCGCGCGGGGGGCCCAGACGGTGAGGGTGTCGTTGGTGGAGGTCTGCATTGGCTATTTTCCTTCAAGAGTGACACGCGGGTGAAAAAGACTGTGTCCAGGACCACGGCGCCCGAAGGGCGTAGGGGGTGGGTTTCCCTACCCGAACCGGGTAGCCGAGACGATGACGTTCATGACTTCATCCTGGAAAATGCGGCTGCCGGGGTCGTCGCGGGCCGCGCCCGCCGCCACCATCAACGGTAGCAGGTGATCGGGCCGGGGCTGCGAGACGCGCGCGTCGGGCGCCGAGGTCCAGTTCGCCAAGGCCTGTTCGCGCGCCTCGCGCGGCAGCGCCACGGTCTCGGCCAGCCAGTCGTCGAAGCGCTGCGAGGCCGGCTTGAACGCCGGCGCGAAGCCCCGCATGTTGTGGAAGCTCATGCCGCTGCCCACGATCAGCACGCCTTCGTCGCGCAGCGGCGCCAGCGCGCGGCCCGCCGCCAAATGGGCCTCGGGGTCCAGGCCGGTCTTCATGGACAACTGGACGACAGGAATGTCGGCGTCGGGAAAGATCAGCTTGAACGGCACGAACACGCCGTGGTCCAGCCCCCGCTCGGTGTTCGAGCCCGAAGCGATACCCGCCTGCCCCAGCAGCTCGCGCACGCGGCCGGCCAGCGCGGGCGAACCCGGCGCCGGGTATTGCAGCCGGTAGGTGTGCTCGGGAAAGCCGTAGTAATCGAACAGCAGGGGCGGGTTGGGACTGGCGTTGACGGTGAAGTCGTCCTCTTCCCAGTGGCCCGAGATCACCAGCACCGCGTCGGGACGGGCGCCCGCCGACGCGGCGAGTCCTTTCAGGAAGGCGGCCATGCGGTCCCACATGTGGGGATCGCCGGGCCATTCCATGAAGAAGCAGGGGCCGCCTCCATGGGGGATGAAGAACGTGGGCAGACGGTGGGCGCTCGAGGCGGACATGGCAGCTCCTGTGGCGTGGCCTTTGTCGGCAATATAGGCGCGTACTGTCAGGCAATCAATCGTGCAAAACGGAAGAGTTCGTTTCCTGTCCGTTGATGATCCACGGTGCGGGATGAGGCGATTCCAGGCGCCAGGATTTACTCCTGTTCCGCCTGGTGGCGCAGTCCGGCGGCTTCCTCGCGGACCGCCCGCAGGAAAAATTCCAACGCGGGCGACGGCGCCACGTCCGAGCGTAGCACGACCCCCACCGAAGGCAAGGCCCACGACGGCCGGAAGTTCAAGATGGTCAATATCCCCAGCCGCGCATAGTGCCGCGCGACGCCGCGGGGCATGGCGGCCAGCACGTCGGTGTTGCGCAGCAGGACCTCGTTGGCCAGCAGCGAGACGGATTCGGCCAGCGGCACGCCCAGCGTCAGGCCCTGTTCGGCGAAATAGGCATCGATGCGCTGGCGCAGCGGCGCGTCGGGCGGGGGCAGGATCCACGCCTGCCGCGCCAGCGTGGCGGGCGTCACGCGGTTCGAGCGCGCCAGCGGATGCCCCACCCGCGCGACGACGTAGATGGGTTCGTCGTACAGCACTTCGGTGCGGAACATGGCCTGCGAGGCGCCCTGCATCAGGCGCCCGATGATGCAGTCCAGCTCGCCCCGCGCCAACGCCGCCAGCAGCAGGTCGTTGGTGCCTTCCTGGATCATCACGGTGATGCCCGCGTGGGCCGCGTGCATGCGCGCCAGCGCGCGCGGCACCAGCACCGGGAGCACCACCTGCAGCACGCCGGCGCGCACCCGGCCGGTGGCGCCCCGGGTCAGCGCCTCGATTTCGTTGCGGGCCCCGTCCAGGTCCGCCAGCAGCACGCCGGCCTTCTGCACCAGCGTCTCGCCATACGGCGTGGGCGAGATGCCGCGGCGCGAGCGCACGAACAGCGGCACGCCGAAGGCTTCTTCCAGTTCCACCAGCAGCTTGCTGGCCGCGGGCTGGGTCATGCCCAGGCGCGCGGCGGCCTTGTGCACGCTGCCGGTGGCGTGCAGCGCCTCGAGCAGGTCCAGGTGGCGCAGCCGCAGCCTGGAACGTATCTGACGGACGGTGGGGATACGGTAGGCGGTGTCCAAAGAGTGATTCCTATTGGTTTTCACTTGATTCTAAGAATTTATGCATTGGTAGTCACTGCGTGCCTACACTGGGCCCGTTTTCCCCCTACCCGCGAGACCCCGATGAAGATCACGATGCTGGGCACCGGCGCCGCCTTGCCCGACCCCGACCGAGGCCAGTCGGCCATCCTCCTGACGCTGGACGACCACCGGCACTACCTGTTCGACTGCGGCGAAGGCGCCACGCGGCAGATGGTGCGCGCCAACGTGGACCCGGCCACGGTGGGATTCGTCTTCCTGACCCACCTGCACCACGACCACATCTGCGACTATCCCTACTTCGTCATCTCCAGCTGGATGCTGAACAAGACCGGCGCGCCGCTGGTGCTGGGCCCCAAGGGCACCCGGCATTTCGTCGACCACCTGTTCGAGCACGGCGCGTTCCAGGCCGATTTCCGCGCCCGCAGCGCCTACCCCGTGCGCCAGCAGAACATCGAGGCGGCGCGGCCCGAGGTGCGCGAGGTCCAGCCCGGCGTGGTGTTCGAGGACGACAAGGTGAAGATCTCGGTGGACTGGGTCGAGCACATCCCGCGCGACATCTGCGAATGTTTCGGGGTGCGCGTCGAGGCCGAGGGCAAGGTCATTGCCTTCAGCGGCGACACGGCGCCTTGCGAGGCCATGGTGCGGCTGGCCCAGGACGCCGACCTGCTGATCCACGAGTGCACCTTCCCCGAGTCCTTCATCGCCCACCGCGCCAAGACCGGCGTGGGGACCTATGCCCACACGAGTCCCACGGACCTGGGCAAGATCGCCCGCCGGGCCAACGTGAAGAGCCTGGTGGCCACGCATTTTGGCCATTTCGATTCCACCAGCCCGGTGCTCCGGCGCGCCGCCGCCAAGCACCTGCCGGTGGAGCTGATGGGGCCGCACCTGATGGACGAGATCGTGGCCGACATACGCAAGAACTACGACGGTCCGCTGCGCCTGGCGCACGACCTGATGCGCATCGACCTGTAGCGCCACGCCGCCGCGCCGGCGGCAGATCCGGCGCATCGCTTGAAGGAGGGCATGCCGTGACCGATACCGTTAGCCGCCGCGCCGCGCTGTTCGCCGCCGGCCTCCTCTGTTGCCTTGCCGCCGGCGCACGAGCCGGCTATCCCGACCGGCCCATACGCGTCGTGCTGCCCTACGCGCCGGGAGCGGCGGGCGACATCGCCATCCGCCAGGTGCAGCCGCTGCTGGAGAAGCGGCTGGGCCAGCCCCTGGTCATCGACTACCGCACCGGCGCGGGCGGCAACATCGGCGTGCAGGACGTGGTGCGCGCCAAGCCCGACGGCTACACGCTGGTGCTGGGCGCGACCAACAACTTCGTCATCAACCAGTACCTGTATCGCAAGCTGGGTTTCGATCCGCTGGAGGACCTGGCGATGGTGGGCAAGCTGGCCGACGTGCCGGCCTTCATCTACATCAGCGCCGCGGTGCCGGCGCAGGACTACGCCGCCTTCGCGCAGTACGCCAGGCAGCATGCGGGCAAGCTGAACTACGGTTCCCCGGGGGCCGGGACCACGCCCCACCTGTCGGCCTACATGCTGAGCGAGGCGATGCACGCCAGCATGACCCACATTCCGTACCGCGGGTCGTCGCTGGGCGTGCAGGCCCTGCTGGCCAACGAGATCCAGCTCTACATAGGCGGCTACAGCATCGCCGCCTCGTACATGCCGCAGGGCCGCGTGCGCGCGCTGGCCGTCGCCTCACCCACCCGCTATCCGGGCCTGAAGGAGGTGCCCACCGCGGCCGAGGCCGGCATGCCCGATGTCGTGCTCAGCAACTGGTGGGGACTGGCGGCGCCCAAGGGCACCGATCCGGCCGTCATCGCCGTCCTGTCGCAGGCGCTGAACGAGGTGCTGGCCATGCCCCAGGTGCGCGAGTCCTATGCCCAGGGCGGTTTCGTGCCGGGCAAGGGCTCGCCCGCCGAGTTCGAGGCCGCGCTGCGCAGCGAAGCGCGTCGCTGGCAGGACATCGTGCGCAAGTCCGGCGTGATGCTGGACAACTGACGATGGCGCACGGCACGCCCCTGCTGTTGCTGCACGGCTTCGGCGCTTCGTCGGCCATCTGGCGGCCGACCGTGGCGGCGCTGGCGGACCGCCGCTGCGTGGCCTTCGACTGGCCGGGGTTCGGTGCGCGCGGCGGCGAGCCGCCCTGCCTCGATCTCGCGGGCTTCGCCGCCGAGGCCTTGCGGCAGGCCGATGCGCACGGGCTCGCGCGTTTCGACGCGCTGGGCCATTCGATGGCCGGCTTCGTCGTGCAGGAACTGCTGCGCACGCATCCGCAGCGCGTGCGCCGCGCGGTCCTGTACGGCGCGGGGCTGCGCATCGATCCGCGCCGGCGCTTCGAGCCGGCCGAGCGCACCATCGCCCGGCTGCGCGAGGACGGCGTGGCGTCCTGCGTGCGCCGCGTGACGGCGACGTGGTTCGCGCGCGGGGAGGACGACCCGCGTCATGCGGCTTGCGTCGAAGACGGGGCGCGCATGTCGGAGCAGGCGGGCAGCGCGGCGATCGAGGCCATGCAGCGTGCCGATTTCACCGGGCGGCTCGATGGCGTGACGGCGCGGGTGCTGGTCGTTCTGGGCGAGCACGATCATTCGCATCCGCCCGACGCCGCGCTGGCGCTGCGCCAGGCCATTCCAGGCGCCAGCCTGTGCGTACTGCCGGGCTGCGGCCACGCCGCGCATCTGGAGCGCGAGGACTGGTTCAACGCCGTCGTCGCGGATTTCCTGGATCAACCCTGACCGAATGGCCGTCTATTGGTCGAAGAAGGCGCTCGGCGCCACGCCGAACTGCCGCTTGAACATGGTCGAGAACGCGCTGGGGCTGGCATAGCCCAGCTCCAGCGACACATCCAGGATCTTCGCCCCTTCGGCCAGGCGCTCCAGCGCCTCCAGCAGCCGGGCCTGCTGGCGCCACTGGCCGAAGGTCATGCCGGTCTCGCGCACGAAAAGACGGTGCACGGTCTTGGCGTCCACGCCCAGCCGGGCCGCCCAGCCCTGGGCGGTGGTCTTGTCGTCGGGAGCGGCGACGATGGCTTCGCACACCGCCTGCAGGCGCGGGTCTGCGGGCCGGGGCAGGCGCAGCGGCAGCGTGGGCAGTTGCCGCAGTTCATCCAGCAGCAGCCGCATTACCCGGCCGTCGCGGGTATCTTCGTCGTAGGGGCCCTGGATGTCGATCGCCGCCAGGATCAGTTCGCGCAGCAGCGGCGAGATCGCCATGACTGAGCAGTGGGGCGGCAATTGCCGGGCGGCTTCCGCGTGGATGTAGGCGGTGCGCATCCGCACCGCGCCCACCATGCGCAACTCGTGGCGCACGGCGGGCGGCATCCATAGGGCCCGGGTGGGCGGCACCACCCACCGGCCCATCTCGGTATGCGCGACCACCACGCCGTACAGGGCGTAGACCAGTTGACCCGAAGGGTGCTGGTGCGGCCCGGTGCGGTAGTCCGGCGGGAAGTCCTTGGCCATGGCCGTGACCGGCCGCTCGCGGCGGTCGTAGTCGTGGTAGTCGGGAAAAAGGGAGCTTTTGTCCATTTCTAGAAGGCGTGTGCCTTATTTTCGCAAGACAGGCGCAATCTGGACAGGTACGCTTACGAAAATACGTAAAAACCCTGAGCCCATCGGGCATCTCCAGAGACTCCATGCAAAGCGTCAACCCTGCCCAAGTTCCGCCCGCCCAGGCTGAACGCACCGGTTTCAAGATACTGGGCGCGATCAGCTTCTCGCACTTCCTGAACGACATGCTGCAGTCGCTGATTCTGGCGGTGTATCCGCTGTTGAAAAGCGAGTTTTCGCTGTCGTTCACCCAGATCGGCCTGATCACGCTGCTCTACCAGTTGACCGCCTCGCTGCTGCAGCCGCTGGTCGGCCTGTACACCGACCGCAATCCCAAGCCCTATTCGCTGCCCATGGGCATGGCGTGCAGCATGGCCGGCATCGTGCTGCTGGCCTTCGCGCCCAACTACGCCATGCTGCTGGTGGCCGCGGCGCTGCTGGGCACCGGATCGTCCATCTTCCATCCCGAATCCTCGCGCGTCGCGCGCCTGGTGTCGGGCGGCCGCCACGGCCTGGCGCAGTCCATTTTCCAGGTGGGCGGCAACGCCGGCAGCGCCATGGGACCGCTGCTGGCCGCCTGGTTCATCATTCCGCGCGGCCAGGACAGCCTGGCGTGGTTCGCGCTGGCCGCGCTGCTGGCCATGGTCGTGCTTTATCAGGTGGGTGCCTGGTACAAGCGGCAGCACCTGTCCGGCCCGCGCAAGGCCCGGCCGGCGGCGCCCGCGCCCACGCTCAGCCGCGGGACCGTCACGGGCTCGATGGCCATCCTGCTCACGCTGCTGTTCTCCAAGTATTTCTACATGGCCAGCTTCACGAGCTACTACACCTTCTACCTGATGCACCGCTTCGACGTGTCGGTGCAGGCCGCGCAGATGCACCTGTTCGCCTTCCTGATCGCGGTGGCCCTGGGCACGATACTGGGCGGCCCCATCGGCGACCGCATCGGCCGCAAGAAGGTGATCTGGGGCTCCATCCTGGGCGTGGCGCCGTTTGCGCTCGTGCTGCCCTATGTGGGACTGGCATGGACCGGCGTCCTGAGCTTCGTCATCGGCCTGATCCTGGCGTCGGCCTTCTCCGCGATCCTGGTGTTCGCCCAGGAGCTGATGCCGGGCAAGGTAGGCACCGTCTCGGGCCTGTTCTTCGGCTTCGCCTTCGGCATGGGCGGCCTGGGTGCCGCGGTGCTGGGCAAGGTGGCCGACGTGACCAGCATCGAATACGTCTACCACCTGTGCTCGTTCCTGCCGCTGCTGGGTCTCTTGACCGCCTTCCTGCCGGATCTCGGCCGGCCGCGTGCCAAGCCGGTCCTGGCCAAGGCCTGACGGGGGCGTTCCGGGGGCCGCGGGCTCCCGGTGCACGACATGCCATCCCATAGTGCTACCCTGGTGGCGACACGCACGACACTCCTGCCAGGGTTACATGAAAAGTCTTCTGCTTGCCTTCGCCTGCGCGACCGCGCTGAATGGTTGCGGCGTGGTGGCCGCGCCTTGCCGCATCGCCTCCGCCGGTCTCAAGATCGTCCCCGTGGTGGGTGATATCGCCGCCGCGCCCACCGACGCCTGCGCCGCGGTGATCGACTGATGGACGCGCGCAAGGCACTCGTCCTGTTCTCCGGTGGCCAGGACTCCACCACCTGCCTGGCCTGGGCGCTCGACCGCTACGCCAGGGTCGAGACCGTGGGCTTCGACTACGGCCAGCGCCATCGCGTGGAACTCGATGCCCGCCGCAACGTGCTGCGCGAGATCCACGCCCGCTTCCCGTCCTGGTCGCCCCGGCTGGGCGAGGACCACGCCATCGACCTGTCGGTGCTGGGCGCCCTGAGCGACACCGCGCTCACGCGCGATACCGAGATCAGGCTGACCGATGCCGGACTGCCCAATACCTTCGTGCCAGGACGCAACCTGGTCTTCCTGACCATGGCCGCGGCGCTGGCCTATCGCCGCGGGCTGGAGGTCGTGGTCGGCGGCATGTGCGAAACCGATTTCTCCGGCTATCCCGATTGCCGCGACGATACCGTCAAGGCCTTGCAGGTCGCGGTGTCGCTGGGCATGGGGCAGCGGTTCACCTTCGAGACGCCGCTGATGTGGCTGGACAAGGCCCGGACCTGGCAACTGGCCCAGGACCTGGGCGGCGACGCGCTGGTCGAGGTCGTGGCCGAGCACAGCCATACCTGCTACCTGGGCGATCGCAGCAAGAGATTCGACTGGGGCTACGGATGCGGGACTTGCCCTGCCTGTGAACTGCGGGCGGCGGGGTATGGACGCTGGCGGCAGGAGTCGAGCGGCGTGTAGCGTCGCCTAGTCGCCGAACACTTCGGCCAGCGTCGCGGCATCCAGTACGCTGACGGACCAGGTTTCCAAGTCGGCGTCCGACGCGTCGCGCAGGCGCTGGATCGTGGCATCGGGCAGGGGGCCGAAGCGGCGGGCCAGGAGGCGTTCGAGCAGGGCGGATTCGCCTTGCCGGCGACCTTGGGCACGCGACCCAGGCCGACAGCGCCGCCGGCAGGCACCCCAGGCGCTCCGCCTTGGTTAGCTCGATTATATGCAGTTGGAGTTCCTTGGAAGACCCCTCTACCCTAGCCCCCGTCCCGTGCTCCCGGACGATCGGTGGCCACCGATCGTCCATGAGGAATTGCGCGTATTCGCGAGTATTACTTCGGCAGGACCACGTTGCGCGGCTTGCCCGCGACGAACGCTTCCAGGTTGTCCACCAGTTGATCGGCCAGCGTCTGCATGGCTTCCTGGCTGGCCCAGGCCACGTGCGGGGTCAGGATGAAATTGGGTTGCCTGACGTGCAGCAGCGGATTGGCGTCGGCGGGCGGTTCGCCGTCGGCCACGTCGAAGCCGGCGCCGGCGATGGTGCCGGCGCGCAGGGCCTCGGCCAGCGCCGCTTCGTCCACCAGCCCGCCGCGGGCGGTGTTGATGAGCAGCGCGGTGGGTTTCATGGATGCCAGTTCGGCGCGGCCGATCATGTTGCGCGTGGCGGCGCTGAGCGGCAGGTGCAGCGTGACGACGTCCGAGGTGCGCAGCAGCTCCGGCAGGGGCAGGTTCACGATGCCCGGCTCGTCCACCGGCGAGCGGCTGGCGACGCAGATCTCCATGCCGAAGGCGCGGCCCAGCGCGGCCACCGACCGGCCCAGCGCGCCGTAGCCGACGATGCCCAGCCGGCTGCCGGACAGGTCGCGTATGGGATAGTCGAGGAAGCAGAACTGCTGCGACCGCTGCCACTTGCCGGCTTCGACGTCGGCGGCATAGGCGCGCAGGTTGCGGCGCAACGCCAGGATGAGCGCGAAGGTATGCTCGGGCAGCGAGGCGGTGGCGTAGTTGCGGATGTTCGACACGACGATGCCGCGTTCCTGGCAGGCGGCCAGGTCGATGATGTCCGTGCCCGTCGCCGCCACGGCGATCATCTTCAGCGCGGGCAACTGGTCCAGCTCGGCGCGGCGCAGCGGCACCTTGTTGGTGACGGCGATGGACGCATCCTTCAATCGCGCCACGACCTCATCGCGGGAAGTGATCTCGTGATCGACCCAGGCGTGGGAGAAGGCGGGCGGCCGGATGGTGGCCTGCAGGCTGGCCCGGTCCAGGAAGACGATCTTGTGCGTGAACGACGACATGAGAAGCCCTCTATGGATGGATCCCCCCCTACGCGCTTCGCGCGTCCCCCAAGGGGCGGCACTGGCGGACCGCTGGAGCCGGATCCGCTGTGCCCCGGATGGGTATCCAGCAGGTGATGATCCGCTCGCCGCCAGAGCGGAAGGCAAATTGCCGTTCCGCTCCTGCGCCAGCGTGTGGGAAGACTACTTCAGCAGCGACTGGCGATAGGCGTCGATGTCGCCGATGGGACGGCGCGCGACGCCCGAATCCATCGCGGCCAGTGCGACGGCGGACGCGACTTCGCTGATCAGGCGGGGATCGAACGGCGTGGGAATGAAGTAGTCGGGGCCGAATTCCAGCTTGTGGTTGGGATAGGCCTTGGCGACTTCGGGCGGGATGGGCTGCTGCGCGAGATTGGCGATGGCGTTCACGCAGGCGAGCTTCATCTCGTCGGTGATGCGCATGGCGTCCACGTCCAGCGCACCGCGGAACAGGAAGGGGAAGCAGAGGACGTTGTTGACCTGGTTCGGGTAGTCCGAACGACCCGTCGCGATCAGGCAGTCCGAGCGGACGGCGCGGGCCACTTCCGGACGGATCTCGGGTTCGGGATTGGCCAGCGCCAGGATCAGGGGGCGCAGCGCCATGGTCGAGACCATCTCCGGGGTCAGCAGTCCGGCGGCGGAGCATCCCAGGAAGACGTCGGCGTCCTTGACCGCATCGGCCAGCGTGCGCGCGGTGCTGGTGGTGGCATAGCGCGACTTGTTGAACTCCATGGACGCGTCGCGGCCTTCGTAGACCACGCCCTTGGAGTCCACCAGCAGGATGTTTTCCTTCTTCAGCCCCTGGCGCACCAGCAGGTCCAGGCAGGCGATGGCCGCGGCGCCGGCGCCCGAGCAGACCAGCTTGACCTGGTCCAGCGACTTCTCGGCCAGCTTCAGGCCATTGACGATGCCGGCGGAGGCGACGATGGCCGTGCCGTGCTGGTCGTCGTGGAAGACCGGGATCGACATGCGCTCGGTCAGCCGGCGCTCGATGTAGAAGCACTCGGGCGCCTTGATGTCCTCGAGATTGATGCCGCCGAACGTGGGCTCCATCATCGCGATGGCGTCGACCAGCTTGTCGGGATCCGTCTCGGCCAGCTCGATGTCGAAGACGTTGATGCCTGCGAACTTCTGGAACAGGCAGGCCTTGCCTTCCATGACCGGCTTGGCGGCGTACGGCCCGATGTTGCCCAGGCCGAGCACGGCGGTGCCGTTCGAGATGACCGCCACCAGGTTCGAGCGCGACGTGTAGTAGCGCGTGGCCTGCTGGTCGTTGGCGATGGCTTCGCACGCGGCGGCGACACCCGGCGAATAGGCCAGCGACAGGTCGTGCTGGTTGTCGAGCGGCTTGGTGGGGACGACGGAGATCTTTCCGGCGATGGGGAACTGATGATAGGCGAGCGCCTTATCGGTAAGCGAAGAATCCATTGTTTTATATATAGAACAGTAGCGGCACGTGAACGAACATTGT
The DNA here is from genome assembly GCF_029845405.1 of Pigmentiphaga sp. GD03639. Lineage (NCBI taxonomy): Bacteria > Pseudomonadati > Pseudomonadota > Betaproteobacteria > Burkholderiales > Alcaligenaceae > Pigmentiphaga > Pigmentiphaga sp. GD03639. Next base: position 76,919 of record NZ_JAOCLR010000025.1, on the reverse strand, counting down.
ATGCCCGGTTGAGCACGGCACGGCGCTCGGCGTGGCCCGGAGGGCCGCGCGGGGCGGCGCATTCGCGACCGCGCGGGCAAGGCGCGGCAAGGGTCGATGCGCATCGCAACGATCATGCGACGCAGCATCGCACCGTATGGGCGTGGTATGGAGAAGAGGGTTTGCGCGCGCCATGACGCGCGCCGTTCGCGCACGCGCCGGAGGATGCTGCGTTACAACAACAAGCGCGGCCGATACGCCGATACCGGGCCGCGTCTGGCGGCCCGGACGATAGTTGCGGGGAGGCAACTAGGATCGGGCCAGGCGCCTTACAGCGCGCGGAGCATGCGTGTCAGCCTCACCTTGTAGGCGGCGCGGATGTGTTCCCGCGTGATGCGCTCGGCAAGATCGGGATCGCGCTGTTCCAGCGCCGCCACCATTTCCTGGTGCTCGCGCGAACTGACGTCGGCACGCTCGGGTATGGCCAGCGTGGTGGGGCCCAGCAGCGCCATCGACTCCTGCAGCGAATTGAGCGTCTTCAGCAGATAGCGGTTGTGGGCGCAGCGGTACAGCGTCTCATGGAAGAAGCGATTGTTGATCGCGAGCTGTTCGTGCTGGCCGACCAGTTGTGCGTCGCGGTCGGCGATCTCCCTCAGGGCCGAGATCTCCACGTCGGAAGCATGGCGCGCGGCCAGCCGCGCGGCCGTGCCTTCCAGCACCTCGCGCATGACATACAGTTCGTTGACCATGCTCTGGTCGAGCTCGGTCACGATGAGCCCGCGTCCGGACTCGTTTGCCACCAGCCCCTCGCTTTCCAGGCGGCTCAGGGCCTCGCGTACGGGCGTGCGGCTCAGGCCCAGCAATTCGGCCAGCTCGATCTCGCGCAGGCGCGTGCCGGGAGCGAGTTCGCCGGTGCGGATGGCGGTGCGCACATACTGGTAGGCCTGCTCGCCGCGCGAGCACGAGGTCTGTCCCAGGTTCTTCGCGCTGGGCACGGCGGGCGCCGCTTTCTTTCTGGGCATGGACGGCGGAATGGCGGGTGGCAAAGCAAGGATCATAACCAAGTCCGTGCCTTGCTCCCGCGTGCCGCCCTGGTTCAAGGCGAGGCTGTCGCCGCCTTGGAAGGCTTGAGCAGCTTGCTCCAGCGCGTGATTTCCTCGCGCACGAAACGGCCGAATTCCTCCGGGGACGACACGCGTACCTCGCCGTCGATGACGTCGAATCGCTTGGCGACCTCCGGGTCCGCGAGACTGGTGCGCAGCGCGCCGTTGATCTTGTCGATGATGGGCTTGGGCGTGCCGGCTGGCGCGAACATGCCCCACCACACCACGGCCTCGAAATCCTTGACGCCCTGTTCGGCGATGGTCTTGACGTCGGGCGCCGACTGCAGGCGCCGCAGTCCGCTGGTGGCCAGGAGCTTGGCCCGCTTGCTGTCCAGGTGGGGCTTGATCTGCGACAGGCCGGTGAACGCCAGATCCACGTGGCCGCTGGCGACGTCGAGCATGGCCGGACCGGCGCCGCGATACGGCACGTCCAGGATGTTGGCGTGGGTGGCGGCCTTGAAGAGTTCGGTGGCCATGTGCGAGGCGGATCCCTCGCCCGAGGTGGCGATGGTCAGCTTGCCCGGTTGCCTGGCAGCCAGTTCCAGCAACTGTGGGATGTCGTTGGCGGGCAGGTTGGCGCGCGCGGCCAGTCCCATCGCGTAGGTGATGACCAGGCCGATGGGCGCGAAATCGTCGGGCGTCCGGTAGGGCAGCTTGGGCAGCAGCGTGGGGTTGGTGGCGAAGCTGGGGCTGACGATCAGCAGCGTATAGCCGTCGGGTTCGGCCTTGGCCACCGCCTCGGTGCCCGTCACGGTATTGCCGCCGCCGCGGTTGTCGATGATGACGGGCTGCTTGAGGGTGGCCGACAGCTTCTCGGCGAAGGCACGGGCGATGAAATCGCCGCCGCCGCCCGCGGCGAACGGCACCACGATGCGGACGGGTTTTTCGGGATAGTGGTCGGCCGGCGCGGCATGGCCGGGCAGGGCGAAAGCGGCCAGGCAGACCGCTGCGCCGAATGCGTGCTTCATGTCTCCTCCTGAGGGGCCGGATCCGGGCCCGTGGCGCCGCCGCAGGCGGTGGCCGGGCTCTTTCGGTATTCGTTTGAATACAATTGTGCACGCACGTATCCAGGAAGTAAACTGGCAAGGTCGAATCCTGTTCCGAGCCGCTCGACCATGCAAAGTCCGCTCGAAGTCCTGAACCGCTATCGCCCCCACGACGGAACCCTGCACGACGCCTTCCTGAGCCGGTGCGCCGAGCAAGCGTCCCGGCCTTTCCTGATCCAGGACGGCGAATGCTGGACCTGGGCCGAGTTCGGCCGGCGCTACGAACGCCTGGCGCGGGCGCTGGCCGCGCGGGGAATCGGGCCCGGCGCCCGCGTGGCGGTGGCCGGGCGCAACGACAAGGCGCACGTGCTGGCGCTGTTCGCGCTGGCCCGGCTGGGCGCCACCATGGTGCCGGTCAATCCCGATTTCGGTCCGCGCGAGATGGACTATGCGCTGCGGCACGCGGAGGTGCAGGGCATCCTGGCCGAAACGCGCCTGCTCGACCTGGTGCGGCCGATCGCCGCCGGGTTCCAGGTCCCCCCCTGGCTGATGACCATGGACGGCCCGCAGGACGATGCCGGGTCGCTGGCCGCCGCGCTGGCACAGCCGGTGGGGCAGGCGCCGCTACCCGTCCCGGCGGCCACCGATACCTGCGTCATCATCTACACGTCCGGCACCACGGGATTTCCCAAGGGCGTCATGCACAGCCAGTACAACCTCGTGACCGCTGGCGAGGCCAACGTCGCGCGCGTGCACCTGCAGCCCGACGACAGGCTGATGATCATCCTGCCGTTCTTCCACATGAATGCGTTGTTCTACTCGGTGGGCGGCGCGCTGGCTTGCGGCGCGGCGATGATCCTGGTGCCGCGCTTTTCCGCCTCGACGTTCTGGCAGGTGGCGGCCGACAACGGCGCCACGGTGGTCAACATCATCGAGGCCATCGGCACCATCCTCGCCTCCCGCGACCGGCGTGAATACCGGCCCGATCACCGCCTGCGCGCGGTATACGGCGTGCGCAGGAAGTCGGCACCCGCATTCCGCGACGAATTCGGAGTGCCGCACCTGTTCTCGGGCTTCGGCATGACCGAGATTCCCGGCGTTACCTGCAATCCCTACGACGGGCCCGACAAGCCGGGCAGCATGGGCGTGGTGGCCGCGCATCCGGATCCGGCCCGGCCCTGGGCGCGATGCCGCGTGGTCGACGATGCCGGCCGGGACGTGGGCGTGGACGAGGTCGGCGAGCTCTGGGTGGCCACGCCCATCGTCATGCAGGGGTACTTCCGCGATCCCGAACAGACCCGCCAGGCCTTCGAAGGCGAGTGGCTCAAGACCGGCGACCTGGTGCGGTGCGATGCCGACGGCTTCTTCTTCCACGTCTCGCGCAAGAAGGACATCATCCGCCGCCGCGGCGAAAACATCGCCGCCGCCGAACTCGAAATGGTCATCAACGAGCACCCCGCCGTGTTCGAGGCGGCGGCCCTGGCCGTGCCGTCCGAACTGGGCGAGGACGAGATCCTGGTGGTGGTGGCGCCGCGCCCGGGCGCCACGCTGGCCGAAGCCGAGGTGGCCGAGTGGTGCCGCGGCCGGTTGGCCGCCATCAAGGTGCCGCGCTACGTGGCGCTGCTGCCCGAGCTGCCGCACACGCCCACGCACAAGATCGCCAAGAACCTGCTGCGCGACGATCCCGCCGTCAGGGAACGGATCGTGGACCTGCAGGCCTGAACCCATCCCCCGCCGTCGCGGGCACAATGCGAATCTGACATCGAAGGAGACACGACCCATGGCCAAGCGCAAGCAACTCAGGACCGACATCTGCTGGAGCACCGAAGACAAGATCACCATCAAGGGGCTGGACCTGTGCCAGGACATCATGGGCAAGGTGTCGCTGGGCGACATGGCCTTCCTGGAAATGATGGACCGCCTGCCCAATGAGCGCGAGTCACGCGTGTTCAACGCGCTGGCGGTGATCCTGGTCGAGCACGGGATGACGCCCAGCGCCATCGTGACCCGCATGACGCTGGCGGGTGCGCCCGAAGCCATGCAGGCCGCGGTGGCGGCCGGACTCAGCGGCCTGGGCAGCGTGTTCGTGGGCAGCATGGAGAATGCCGCCCGCATGCTGCAGGAGGCGTTGCCGGATCCGGCCCGGCCCGGGGACATCGCCGCCCTGGCGGTCCGCATCGTCGACGAACACGCGGCGCGCGCCCGCACGGTGCCGGGCATCGGCCACCACATCCACAAGCCGGTCGACCCGCGTGCCCCGCGCCTGTTCGAGATCGCCCGTGACAACGGCTTCGACGGACCCTACGTGGCGCTGATGCAGGCGGTGGCCGAGGCGGCGCAGTCGCGCCTGGGCAAGAGCCTGCCGGTCAACGCCACCGGCGCCATCGCCGCGGTGGCCAGCGAACTGGGCATTCCCTGGCGCGTGGTCCGGGGCATAGGCGTCATGTCGCGGGCCATCGGGCTGGTGGCGCACGTGCTGGAAGAATTGCGCGAGCCGATGGCGCGCGAGATCAAGGCCATGGTCGAGGAGGAAGCCACCGCGCACCTGCGCTGATGTCTATCCGCCGCTTCCGGGTCCGCCTCGCGGGGCGGACTTTTTTTCGTCCGTAACCCGGCTGTCATCTGGGTCTTTTAACCTCGCGCTCGGTCAAGCTGACAAGCAGCTTAATACCGTCTTTTCACACCACGAGGTTTGAATGTCCTACCTGACAGATAAATTGCGCGCTCCGTCTCGCGAGGCGCAGGGAGAAGTCACCGTCCCCGGCCAGATGTTCGACGAGATCGTCGCCGCCAACCCCGCTCGCCGCACGCTGCTCAGGAACAGCTTCGGCCTGTCTATCCTGTCGGTCTTCGGTGCCACGACGCTGGCCGCCTGTGGCAGCGACGGCGATTCCGCGCCCGCGCCGGGCGGCGGCGGAGGTGGCGGTGGTGGTGGCACCGATCCGGTCGGCCCCGACTACTCGGTGAAGTTCGAACGGCTGGCCGACAAGATCACGGCCGACACCGTGACCGTGCCCAAGGACTACCAGGTGCAGATCCTGTACTCGGCCGGCGACAAGTGCGAGACGGGTTCCGCCGGGTACGCCGGTACGCCCCAGTCGTGGCCGGACACCGAGACGCAGGCCGGCGGCCAGCACGACGGCATGCACTTCTATCCGCTGGACGGCGTCGACCCCAACAAGGGCGGCCTGCTGGCCATCAACCATGAAAGCACCGACAACGCCACGCTGAACCTGGCCGTGGAAGGCACCAAGACGCGTCTGTCGAACGTCGGCGTCTCGGTCGTCGAGGTCGCGCGCGGCGATGACGGCACGTGGGCGGTCAAGGCCAACTCCCGCTACAACAAGCGCTATACCGGCAACACCGTCTACAACGTCGGCGGCCCGGCCGCCTCGGCCGTCAGCAGCACCCGCAAGGTGGTGGGCACGCTGAACAACTGCGCCAGCGGCCCGACGCCCTGGGGCACGTACCTGACCTGCGAAGAGACGACGGACAACTACCTGGATCCCACGCAGGACGAGAAGGGCTACGGCTGGGTGGTCGAGATCGATCCCTACACGCCGACCTCGACCGCGGTCAAGCGCACCGCCATGGGCCGCTTCGACCACGAGAACACCGCGTACATGACGGACGAGGCCAACCGCGTCGCGTTCTACATGGGCGACGACGGCACGCCGGGCTGCATCTACAAGTTCATTCCCAGCAAGGCCTACGACCCCAAGAACCGCGCGGCCAACCTGAACCTGCTGGACGAAGGCACGCTGTACGCCGCCCGCTTCAACGACGACGGCACCGGCAACTGGGTCGAGCTGACGCACGGCAAGAACAACCTCACCCTGAACGCCATCGACCCGGGCAACTACACGCAGACCGCGCCGGACCAGCCGCCCACGCCCGTCATCGTCAATTTCGCCAGCCAGGCCGACGTGCTGATCAATACCAAGGTCGCCGCGCGCGTGGCCGGCGCCACGCTGATGGACCGTCCCGAGTGGATCACGGTGGGCGTGGACAAGACCGTCTATTGCACGCTGACCAACAACGGCAGCCGCAAGCGCACCAGCGCCGCCAATCCGCGCATCAGCAACTCGCACGGCCACATCGTGCGCTGGAAGGAACGCGGCGATTCGCCGCTGGCCACGACGTTCGAATGGGAACTGCTGCTGCTGGCCGGCCAGGACCCGGCGGACGGCGCCGCGGCCAACGTGACCGGCAACATCAAGGGCGACGAGTTTTCCAGCCCCGACGGCATCCGCGTCGATCCGCAGGGCCGCCTGTGGGTGCAGACCGATTCGGGCACGGGCTCGAACATCACCGACATCTTCGGCAACAACTCGATGTACTACATCGATCAGGAAACGGGCGAGTCCAAGCGCTTCCTGGTAGGCCCCAAGGGCTGCGAGATCACGGGCATCGCCTATACGCCCGACCTTGCGACCTTCTTCATCAACATCCAGCACCCGAACGGCGTGTGGAATACCAAGCGCGCCGGCGGCGGCGACGCGCGGTCCGCCACGATCGTGGTCAGCCGGAAGGACGGCAAGCCCGTGGGCGCCTGAACGACCAAGGAGGGGGCGTTGCCGCGGTACGGGCGCACCCCCATTTACAGCCCGGATGGCCTGGCCATCCGGGTTTTTTTTGGCATTTTCCTGCGTCCCGCGCCGATACGTGGTCCAGGCGGGGGGCGTGGGGAATTTCGCCCCCCCGGAGCCCCGGACGGGAGCAGGCGCTAGCCCTGCTTGTGCTTCTCGATCACCTTGCCGGCCAGGTGGAAGCCGGTGTTGGCCGCGGGTACGCCGGCATAGATGGCGGCCTGCACCAGGGTTTCCTCGATGACGGCGGGCTCGATGCCGGCGCGCAGTGCGGCGGCCACGTGCATCTCGAACTCTTCCCAGCGGCCCAGCGCCAGCATCATGGATAGCACGGCGATGCGCCGGGTGGTGTCCTCGAAGCGGCTGGAAGTCCAGACCTCGCCCCAGGCGTAGCGCGTGATGAAGGCCTGGAAGCGGCGGTTGAAGGGCGTGATCGCGGCGTTGCGGGCATCGACGTAGGCCGGGCTGAGCACCTGGCGACGGCGCGCCATGCCGTAATCGTAGCGGTCCTGCTCGGTCTCGACCGGCGGATCGGTCAGGAACTCGATCAGCGTGTCGCAGAACTGCAGCGGCACCTCGCTGGCCGCGATATGGGCGGCGGGCAGCATGCGGGCCGTGGCGCCCGGGATCCGGCCGGCGATGAATTCGCCTGCGGCCGGCGGCGTCGAGACATCGCGCTCGCCGGTGACGACCAGCGTGGGGACGGTGATGCGGTGCAGATCGTCGGCCACCTGCATGTCGCGGATGGCCGCGCAGCAGCCGGTGTAGCCGGTCGCCGACGTCTGCAGGAAGGTAGTGCGCACGCGCTGGTAGGGGATGCCGTTGCGTTCGACGTATTCCGGCGTGAAGAAGCGGCCCATGGCCATGTCGACGATGCTTTGCATGCCGTTGGCGCGCACGGTGTCGATGCGGGTCTGCCAGGCCTTGGGGTCCATCTGGCACGAGGTGTTGCACAACACCAGGCGGCGCAGGCGCCCCGGCTTGTTGATGCCGTACCACATGCCCACCATGCCGCCCAGCGAGACGCCGGCGTAGTCGAAGCTTTCGGCGCCGGCAGCCGTGGCGACGGCGTCCAGGTCGTTGCCCAGCTGCTCCAGCGTGTAGTCGCCGGCCGGCGCGTCCGAGGCGCCATGGCCGCGCGCATCGAAGCGGATCACGCGGAAATGGCGCATCAGGCGCGGCAGCACGTCGTCCCAGACCGCGAAGTCGGTGCCGATGGAATTGCCCAGCACCAGCGGCGGCAGGTTTTCGTCGCCGTCGCTGCGCCAGTAGATGCGGGCGTCGCCGCTGACAACGTGGGGCATGTTCTAGTCCTCCTGGATAAGGGTCTTCTGTTCCTGCCATTGGTACAGCACGGCGCTGCACATGGGCTGGCACGCGGCGATCTGCGGCTGCGGGCCGGCCAGGGTATCGATGTCCTGCGCGCCGAGCACGGCGGTGACTTCGGGAATCTGCTTGAGCAGTTCGGCCACCGGCGTGCGCTGCGAAATGGCCTGTTCGCACACCTGGCCGATGATGCGCTGCGCCTGCGCCGGGCCCAGCAGAGCCGACAACCGCAGCGAAATGCCTTCCGAATAGACGACGCCGTACAGGCGGTCGATGTTGGCCTGCATGGCCTGCGCATCGACGCGCACGCCCTCGGCGATGTCGACCGCCGCGGCGATGCTGCTGGCGGCAAGGCTGAACAGGTCGGCCAGCACCGGCAGCGAATTGGGCCAGGTGCCCAGGCCGCGTTCGTGCTCGGAAGCGAGCTCTCCGGCCAGGATGGATGCGAGCGCCGGGGCGCGATACGCGGCATCCATCAGGTACATGCTGGAGACGGGGTTGCGCTTGTGCGGCATGGCCGACGAGCCGCCGCGTCCTTCGCCGGTGGGTTCGAAGGCCTCGGCCACTTCGGCCTGCATGAGCAGGGAGATGTCGCGGCCGATCTTGCCCAGTGCGCCGCACAGGATGGCCAGCTCGCTGCCCAGCCGCGCCAGCCGGTCGCGTCCGCCCTGCCACGAGATGGCGGGCACGCGCAGGCCCAGCCGGTCGGCCAGCGCCCGCGCGACGCGCTGGCCTTCGCCGTAGTGGGTGGCCAGCGTGCCGTTGGCGCCGCCGAACTGCAGCGTGCAGGCTTCGTCGCCCGCGCGTTTCAGGGCCACGCTGCTGCGGCCCGCAGCGTCGAGCCAGCCGGCGACCTTCCAGCCGAAGGTGACGGGCGCGGCGGGCTGGATCAGCGTGCGGCCCAGCAGCGGCGTGCGCCGATGGGCCTCGACCTGCCCGGCCAGCGCATCGCCCAGCCGGACCAGCTCGGTCCGCAGCAGGTCCAGCGACTGCCGGACCAGCGTGACCATCGCGGTGTCGGCCAGGTCCTGGCTGGTCGAGCCGTAGTGCACGTACGCGGCGGCGCCTTCGTTGCGCCCGGCCACCGCGGCCTTGAGCATCTTGACCAGCGGGATGGCCAGGGTGCCGGCCACGCGGGCATCGGCCGCCAGCTTGCCGGCGTCGATCGAAAAGGACGAGCAGGTATCGATGATGGCTGCGGCTGCGTCGGCCGGGATGACGCCGCAGTCGCGCTGCGCGGCGGCCAGTTCGGACTCGAAGCGGATCATGGCGGCGATCACCGCCTGGTCGGTCCAGATGGCCCGGATGGCCGGGGTCGAGAAGAAGGCGTTGAGAGCGTCCATGGGGAAGGCCGTATCGGAGGGGCCGCGGCGGCGGCCGGACTGGGCATGACGATAGCATGGCGGGCCACGGGTTTTCCCCCGGCCATGCGCTCCCTTGACGAATGCACACGTGTGCATTTATGCTGGCGGCCGGTATGAAAAAGAAGCGGCCGGCGTCGCCGGGCGACAAGGGCCATCCACAGGAAACAGGCACCATGATCATCAAGGAGCTGCGGGAACTCACGGTCCCGCTGCGCGGCAACATCTCCAACGCCCTGGTCAATTTCTCGGAGCACACCGTCTCGCTGGTGGCGGTCGTCACCGACGTGGTGCGCAACGGCAAGCCGGTCACCGGCATCGCCTTCGACTCCATCGGCCGCTACGCCCAGGGCGGACTGCTGCGCGAGCGCTTCTTCCCGCGCCTGCTGGCCGCCCGCCCGGAATCCCTGCTGGACGCATCGGGCCGCCGCTTCGATCCCGCCAAGGTGCACGCCTGCGCGATGCGCAACGAAAAACCCGGCGGCCACGGCGACCGGGCCGCTGCGGTGGGCGCGCTGGAGCTGGCGTTCTGGGACCTGAACGCCAAGCTGGACGACGAACCGGCGTTCCAGACCATAAGCCGCGCCCATGGGGTCTCGCGCCTGCGCGACGATGTGGACGTCTATGCCGCGGGGGGCTACTACTATCCCGGCGATCCGTGCGCCATCCTGCGCGACGAATTGCTGCGCTACCGTGACATGGGCTTCTCGGCCTTCAAGATGAAGATAGGCGGCGCGGACCTGGCCACCGACGTCGCGCGGGTCGAGGCGGCGCTGGAGGTGGCCGGCGACGGGTCCAGGCTGGCGGTCGATGCCAACGGCCGCTTCTCGGTGGACGAGGCGGCGGCCTATGGGAAGGCCATGGCGCAGTACGGGCTGCGCTGGTTCGAGGAAGCCTGCGATCCGCTGGATTTCGATGCCAACCGTCGTTTCATCGAAGGCTATCCGGGTGCGGTGGCCACGGGCGAGAACCTGTTCTCGGCCGCCGACGTGCGCAACCTGCTGCGCTTCGGCGGCATGCGGGCGGACCGTGACATCTTCCAGATGGACGCGGGGCTGAGCTACGGCCTGACGGAATATGGCCGCATCCTGGCCGAGATGGACGCGCATGGCTACCGGCGGGCGCAGCTCTATCCCCATGGCGGCCACCTGATCAACCTGCATATCGCCGTGGGACTGCAACTGGGCGGCTGCGAGGCCTATCCCGGCGTGTTCCAGCCCTTCGGCGGCTACTGCGACGATTGCGTGGCGGGCGACGGCCGCATCGCGCCGTCGAGCGCGCCCGGCTTCGGGCTGGAGCGCAAGCCGGAGCTGCGCGAGGCGATCGGACAACTGCTGGCGTGAAGGAGACGCGCATGAAGATCCTGGTGATGGGCTGCGGGGCCATGGGCTCCATCTATGCCGGCCTGCTGGCGGCGGGCGGCAACGAAGTGGTGGCGGTGGACACCTGGCGCGAGCACGTTGCAGCCATGCGCGACCGTGGCTTGCGGGTGGAAGGCGCGAGCGGCGACCGGGTGGTGAAGGTACGCGCGCTGGAACAGGTGCCGGACGAAGCCATGGACCTGGTCGTGGTGGCGGTCAAGGCCGCGCACGTGGCCGAGGCGGCGGGCCGGCTGGTTCCGGCCGTGGGGCCGGACACCCGCGTACTGACCATCCAGAACGGCATGGGCAGCGCGGACCTGGTGGCGCGGGCGGTGGGCGCGGAGCGGGTCGCGGTCGGTATCGCCGGCGGCTTCGGCGCGCAGATGCGCGGTCCCGGCCACACTTTCCACAACGGGATGGAGATCATCCGCATGGGCGCCTACTCGACGCTGGCGCGCGAGCAGGTGGACGCCATCGCGGCCCTGTGGCGGGCGGCCGGCTTCAAGGCCGAGGCCGTGGACAACATCGCCGCCATGCAGTGGGAGAAGCTGATCTGCAACGTGGCCTATAGCGCGCCGTGCGCGCTGACCGGCATGACGGTGGGCGAGGTCATGGACGATGCCGACATGGGGCCGGTCAGCCGGGCCGCGGCGGTCGAGGCCTGGGAAGTCGCGCGGGCGCGCGGCGTTGCGTTGGCGGTGCAGGATCCGGTGGCCCATGTGCGCGCGTTCGGTGCCAAGATCCCCAATGCTAAGCCGTCGCTGCTGCAGGATCTCGAGAATGGCAGGCCCAGCGAGATCGATGTCATCAACGGCGCCGTGCCCCGGGAAGCGGCGCTGGCGGGCATGCAGGCCCCGGTCAACGCGACGTTGACGGCGCTGGTCCGCCAGCGCGAGCGCCGGGCGGCGCGCTGATGGCATCCGGGAGCCGCCCATGGGCATGACCGCCACCGAGAAGATCTTCGCCCGCCACGCCGGGCGCGACCGGGTGCGCCCCGGCGAGATCGTCACGGCCCGGATCGACCGCGCGCTGTTGAACGACGTCAGCGGGCCGATCGCCTTCGAGCGGCTGGCGCAGATGGGCGTGGCGCGGCTGCGCGAACCGGACCTGGCGGTGCTGGTGGGCGATCATTTCGCGCCGCCCAAGGACGTGGCCTCGGCGCGCGCGCTGCGGTCGCTCCAGCGTTTCGCCGACGAGCACGGCGTGCGGCACCACTACGACATCGGCACGGGCGGGATCGAGCACACCCTGCTTCCCGAGCTGGGGCTGGTGCGGCCCGGCGACCTGATCGTCGGCGGCGATTCCCATACCTGCACCTATGGCGCCTTCGGGGCGATCGGCATAGGCATGGGTTCCACCGACATCGCGGCGGCGCTGGCGATGGGCGAGCTGTGGTTCACCGTTCCGGCCACGTTGCGCATCGAGTTCCGCGGCGAGCGGCAGCCCTATGTGACCGGCAAGGACCTGATCCTGCACCTGCTCCAGCGCCTGGGCGTGGACGGGGCGGCTTACCAAAGCATGGAGTTCGGCGGCCCCGGCATGGGCGGAGTGACCATGGACGAGCGCATGGCCTTGTGCAACATGGCGGTGGAAGCCGGCGCCAAGACCTGCATCGTGCCGCCCGACGACACGACGCGGGCATGGGCACGGCGCACAACCGGCGGCGCAGGCATGATCGAGCACGGGGACGCGGACGCCGACTATGCCGGCCGCCTGCAGGTGGCGCTGGAGACGCTGCCGGTCCTGTGCGCCAGGCCCTACTCGCCAGGCAACGTGGCGCCCGTGGCCGAGGTGCGCGGCGTGCGGGTGGACCAGGCCTACATCGGCAACTGCGCCAACGGTACCCTGACCGACCTGCGCCAGGCCGCGGCCATCCTGCGCGGACGCAAGGTGGCGCGCGGCGTGCGCTGCGTGGTCGTGCCGGCCACGCGGGACATCTACCGGCAGGCATTGGCCGAGGGGTTGATCGATATCTTCGCCGAGGCCGGCGCGCTGGTGTCGCCCTCGACCTGCGGCGCCTGCGCCGGGCTGAGCACGGGCGTGCTGGCCGAAGGCCAGGTCTGCGTGGCGACTACCAACCGCAACTACCGCGGCCGCATGGGCGATCCGGGTTCCCAGGTCTACCTGGCCAACGCCCACGTCGCGGCGGCCAGCGCCGTGGCGGGCGAACTCATCCATCCGGAGGCGCTGTGACGCAAGCCAGCGCAACGGTGCGCCGTTTCGGCGACGACATCGACACCGACGTGATCATTCCCGCCATCTACCTGACCTCGCATCGTCCGGAAGTGCTGGCCCGCCATTGCATGGAACCGCTGGACCCCGGATTCGCCGCACGGGTCCGGCCCGGCGACGTGCTGGTCGCGGGCCGCAACTTCGGCTGTGGTTCCTCGCGCGAGCATGCGGTGCTGGCGCTGCAGGCGGCAGGCATCTCGTGCATCGTGGCCGAGAGCTTCGCCCGCATCTTTTTTCGCAACGCGCTCAACAACGGGCTGCCGCTGGTGGCCTGCCCGGACGCGGTCCGCGATGCCCGCGAAGGCGACGCGATTCGGGTGGACCTGGACGGCGGACAGGTCTGGCTGGGGGCGCGCGCCTACCCGTTTCCCGTCCATCCGCCCTTCCTGGCCGACATGATCCGGCAGGGCGGGCTGGTGGAATACGTCAGGCGGCGACTGGCCGAGACCGGTCCGGACTGACTCACCATCGAGGCGCACAGACGCCAGAGGAGACCTGCATATGGACCCCGATACCCGACGATGCGGCCGCGGGCGGCGCCTCGCGCTTGCCGCCAGCCTGCTTTCCGCCCTGCTGCTGGCAAATCCCGGACCGGCGTCCGCCCAGCCCGCCGCCCGCTATCCCGACAAGCCCATCCGCCTGATCGTGCCGTTCGCGGTGGGCGGCACCAGCGACGTGTTCGCGCGGCTGGTGGGCCAGAAACTCTCCACCGCCTTCGGCCAGCAGGTCGTGGTCGAGAACCGGCCCGGCGCCAACGGCAACATCGGCACGGACATCGTCGCCAAGGCCGAGCCGGACGGCTACACGCTGCTGTTCGCCGCCGACGGCACCATGGTGATCAATCCCAGCCTGTACGAGAAGCTGCCGTTCAACGTCGAGCGCGACCTCGCGCCAGTGTCGCGGGTGGTGCTGGTGCCGCTGATCATCGTCGCCAATCCGCAGCTGAAGGCCTCCACGCTGCCCGAGCTCGTGGCCCTGGGCAGGCGCGCCGACGCCGACCTGGATTTCTCGTCCGCGGGATTGGGCAGCACCGGCCACCTGGCGGGCGAACTGCTGAAGTCGCGCACGGGCATACGCATGTCGCACGTGGCCTACAAGGGCGGCGGGCAGGCGGTCACGGACGTGGTGGGCGGACAGGTGCCGCTGCTGGTGACGGCGCTGGCCACCGCGGACCCCTTCATCAAGAGCGGCAAGCTCAAGGCCATCGCGATGACCTCGGGCAAGCGCGCGGCCGGGGCGCCCGACATTCCCACCGTCGCCGAGGGCGGCGTGCCGGGCTTCGATGTCTCGTCGTGGTACGGCATCCTGGCGCCGGCCCGCACGCCCGCGCCCGTCATCGATAAGCTGCATGCCGAACTGGCGCGCATCCTGCAGGCCGACGACGTGCGGCGCCGTTTCCAGGAGCTGGGCGGCGAACCCATCGGCGACACGCCGCAGGCCTTCGCCGGCGTGATCAAGGAGGATCTCGCCAAGTGGGCGCGCATCGTCAAGGACGCCGGCATCAGCGTGCAATAGCCGCGCGCCTGGGGTGGCCGCCTGCCCACGCGCGGACAGGCGGACGGGTACACTCTGGACACCGGATGCCCCCAGGAAGCCCATGGCCAGTTCCAAGCCCGCCCACGGTCCCGTCACCATCAAGGACATCGCCGCCGCGCTGGGCATTTCGCACACCACCGTCTCGCGCGCGCTGAACGATCACCCCAAGCTCAGCGACGACACCAAGGCGCGGGTGCGGCAGGCGGCGCGGGAACTGGGCTACGTGCTGAACGCCTCCGGGCGCATCCTGCGGGGCGGCGCCAGCCCGCTGGTGGGACTGGTCATCCCCGACATCCAGAACGATTTCTACAGCGCCATCGCCAAGCGCCTGGCCGAACGCTGCCGGGACGCCGGCTTCCAGATGGTGCTGGCGATCACCGAGGACGATCCCGACGCCGAGTGCGGCGAAGTCCAGGCGCTGATCCAGGCCCGCGCCGCCGGGATCGTCATCACGCCTTCACCGGCGCCCCTGCCCCGCACGGTCGAACTGCTGGCCGGCACGCCCACGGTGCAACTGATACGCAGCGTCGCGGCGCTGGCCACCGACGTGGTGGCGATGGACGATGCCGCGGCGGCGCATGACGCGGCGGCCCACCTGCTGGCGCTGGGCCACCGGCGCATCGGCTACGTGGGCGGATACGCGCGCATCAAGCCGGGGCGCGACCGCCTGCGCGGCTTCGTGAAGGCGCATGCCGAGGCGGGGCTGGAAGCGGACCGGGAACTCATCGTGCAGGTGCCACCGCGCCAGGAGTACGGCGCCGATGCCATGCGCCGGCTGCTGGCCGCGCGGCAGCGGCCCACGGCGGTGGTCATCGGCAGTTCCGAGCTGACCATCGTCGCGCTGGCGGTCATACGCGAGCATGGCCTGTCCACCCCGTCGGACATCTCGGTGGTGGGCTATGGCGATCCCAAGTGGTACGAACTGACGACCCCGCCGCTCACGGCGGTGCGCCTGCCCATCGAGGCACTGGCGGCATCCACGGCCGAACTGGTTTTTGCGCGCATCGCAGCCCAGGCGCGGCCCGGAGAACCCGCGTCCGCGCCGCGCAAGCTTCGCATCCGGCCCGAACTGATCGCGCGAGGTTCCGCAGTTCCGCGCAGATGAAGACGCCTAGCGCCGGCGCGCCGCCTTCGGCCGGACGTTGCCGTGCAGGGCGGCATAGGCCGTCAGTTCCTTCTCCATCGCCTGGGCCAGCGGCGGCAGGGATTGCGACTTCACCTTCACGATGCCGATCCGCCGATGGCGGCCGGGGCGGACCAGCGGCACGAAGCACAGGTCCTTCGCGAAGGCCGGCACCGCCAGCCGGGGCAGGATGGTGACGCCCACCTGGCTGGACAGCATGGCCGACAGCGTCATCATGTTGGAGACGTGGAACCAGCAGCTGTCCAGCCACTTCGCCTCGGGAGTGCCGTTCAGCTCGCGGTGGGCGGTGGTGCCGATCAAGGGCAGGTCGGCCAGCACGGACCAGTCCAGCCGGCTGCGCCGGGCCAACGGATGGCTGGCGTGGCAGACCAGCCCGAAGGCATCGCTCATGAGCGGGATGAATTCCAGGCCGGGGGTGATCGAGATCTCGCTGGACAGGCCGAAGTCGACTTCCCCCGACAGCACCATGCGGTGGATGTTCTCGGAATTGTCGTCGATCAGCCGGACCGCCGCGCCGGGATGCCGACCGATGAAGCCCTTGATCAGCGCCGGCACCCAGTTGGTGGCGAAGCTGCCGATGGAGGCCAGCGTGAGCGTGCCCGCGTGCTGGCGCGACTGCGACAGCAGCGTCTCGACGATGCGGTCGTGGTGCTTGACCAGTTCCCTGGCCAGGGGCTCGCACACCTTGCCGAAGGGCGTGAGTGTTGTGCGGCGGTCGGCCTCGAACAGCGGCGCGCCCAGTTTTTCCTCCAGCAGCTGGATGATCTTGGAGACGGCAGGCTGGCTGCGCAGGACCTTGTCGGCGGCGACGCGATAACTCTTCGCATCCAGCACGTGCAGGAAAACGCGCAACTGGGCGATGGGGATCTCTGCCAGCATGTCGATTCCATATGGTTATTGTCTGATCAATATTATTCAATTTTTGGATGACGCGGACGAGCCTATGATCGCCGGATGAATCATGCAGATCGACCCGACGAACCGCTTATTGCGCCGCACGTCGTCCAGCACCCCGGCCCGATCGTCCTTGCCCTGGCCGGGGGCGGATGCAGTCCAAGGATCTACGGCCAGGTCGCGGCCCCCGGCCGCGCGCTGCATGAAGTGGACTGGATGCGGGGGGTGGGACCGTTCACGCCGCCGGCGGTCGCGCGGCGGCTGGCCGGCGCGCTCTCGCAGCGTACCGCGCCGACGGTCTTGCTGGGACATTCGCTGGGCGGCGTGATCGCGCTGCTGGCGGCCCTGGCCCGTCCGTCCGCCGTACAGGCGCTGGTCATCTCCAACACGGGTCCGCACACGCGGGACCACGGCGACAACTCGCTGCCCGAACGGATACGCCACCAATGGACCCCGCAGACGCGGCGCGCCTTCCTGCAAGCCTGCTTCGCGCACGAGCCTCCGGCCGCCTTGATGCGGGAGCTCGAACGCTACCTGGGCGAGCTGCCGGCCGAAGCGCTGCTCGAAGCCGTCGAGGGACTGCGCCGGATAGACCTGAGCCACGGCCTGGGCGCGCTCCGCTGCCCGGTGCTGGTCGCGCACGGGGAACTGGACCGGCGTCGCGGCGTGGCCGACGCGCAGCGGCTGGCGGAGCTGATTCCGGGCGCCGAACTGGTCCTGCTGCCGGGCGGCCATACCCCCATGGTGGACTGCGCCGGCGCCTACAACGAGGCGCTGGACACGTTTCTGGCGCGGCACCTTCGCGCAACCCAACCCTGACGGGAAACGACAAAGAACGAGGAGACAAGCATGAACATCGGAAGCATTCGGCGCCTGGCGCCTGCGGGTCTGCTGGCGTGCGCGGCAGCCTGGACCGGCATCGCGCACGCCCAGGCATCCGACTGGCCAAGCCGGCCGGTCACCATCATCGTACCGTCGGCGGCGGGCGGCGCGGCCGACTTTTCCGCGCGCGTGTTTGCGGGCTATATCGCCAAGGTCCATCCCAAGGCGACCGTCGTGGTCGACGACCGCCCGGGAGCCGGCGGCGTGATCGGCACCATGGCCGCCAAGGAGGCCAAGCCCGACGGCTACACGTTCCTGTTGTCCACCAACTCGACCCATGCCGCCAACCTGAGCCTGTACAAGGACCTGCGCTACGACCCGGTCAAGGATTTCGTGCCGGTGGGCCGGTTCGGCACCTTCGGCTCGGTGTTGATGGTGCCCAAGGAAAGCCCGTTCCGGACGGTGCAGGATCTCATCGCCCAGGCGAAGTCGCACCCCGGGCGCATGAGCTTCGGCTACTACAGCTCGTCGTCGCAGGTGCCGGCGGAAATGCTGAAGGCCGCCGCGGGCGTGGTGTATGAAGGCGCCGCCTACAAGAACGTGACGCAGATCATCACCGACCTGATCGGCAAGCAATTCGATTTCGCGTTCCTGGATGCGCTGTCGGCCGCCCCTGCTCTGCAGAACGACCGGCTCAAACCAATCGGGGTCACGACCCCGCGCCGGCTGCCGCAACTGCCCGACGTGCCCGCCATTGCCGAGGCCATTCCCGGCTACGAAATGCAGGGCTGGCTGGGGCTGACCGCCCCGGCCGGGACGCCGCCCGCCATCGTGGAAACCGTGAGTGCGCTGATGGGCAAGGCCATGGCGGACCCCGAGGTCAGGCAGTCGCTGGAGGCCAAGGGCATGCAGGCGGGCTTCCTGCCTGCCCGCGACATGGGCGCCTTCATCGCGGCGGACATCGTGCGCTGGCGCGACTGGGTGCGCATGGCCAATATCCCGCCCAACTGAGACGGGACCCGCGCCGGCGTGCCGCACCGGCGCGGGAGCCGCGTCAGAACTTGTGCCGTATGCCGGCGATGACGGACATCTGCGTCTTCGAGTCCGACGGCAGGTTGCTGAAGATCTGCGCGTAGCGGGCGTCGCCGGCGGCCTTCTGGTAGATGCCCACCAGGAAGACGTCGGTGCGCTTGGACAGGAAGTAGTCCACGCCCAGGTTCAGCTGGTGCCACTTGGGCTTGTTGCCGTTGCTGCTGTACTTGCCGTCGGTGAAGATATAGCCGGCGCCCACCAGGGTGCTGGGATTGATGAAGTAGGTGATCGTGCCCTCGTAGTTCGACAGCTTCAGGTCGCTGTTGTCGAAGTAGTCGAACTTGCTGTGCGTGTACAGGGCCGAGACCTTCAGCGCCGGCGTGATGGAGTAGGATCCGCCCGCGCCGTACATGGACTGGCGGTTCACGCCCGCGCCGCCGGGGCTGGTGACGAAGGGCGAGGTGATGCCCCAGTCGCCGTAGATCGCGCCGTTGGGGTTGGTGGCGCTGTTGGGCCGGCGCATGTCGTGATAGGCCACGCCCACCGACCAGGGGCCCTGGGTGTAGCCCAGCCCGGCGCTGATGCTGCGGTTGTCGGTGGAGTCGCCCGGCTTCTCGGCGGCGCCGTAGACGCCGATGAACTGCAGGCCGCCGAATTTGTTCATGTACTGCACGGAGTTGCTGATGCGGGCCACCGGGAACAGGTTGTCGTTGTCGCCGATGTGGGTGCCGATCGACGCGAACTGGATGGCCGATTCGTAGCCCACCAGGGTCTGCGACATGGCGTCCATCTGCCGGCCGATGGTGACCTGGCCCCAGGTGTCGTTGGCCAGGCCGACGATCGCGGTGCGGCCGAACAGGCGGCCCTGGGTCCAGGTGCCGGTGTCGGGCGAGAAGCCGCTTTCCAGGTTGAACAGCGCGCGCGTGCCGCCGCCCAGGTCCTCGGTGCCGCGCAGCCCCCAGCGCGAGACCTGCATGACGTTGGCCTTGAGTTCGGTCAGGCTCTTGCCGCCGATGTTATTGGTGTAGGACAGGCCCTCGGAAATGATGCCGTACAGCGTGACGCTGGTCTGGGCCTGGGCGGTGCCGGCCAGGGCCGCTGCCAGCAGTCCGCAGCCTGCCGCGGCGGAGGCCGCGATGCGTGTCTTCATGGTGTCTCCCCTCTTGTTGGTGATGGCCTGGCGATGGGCAAAGCAGGGTCCTCCAGGCGCGCGGGGGCGTCCGGATGCGAAACCCGTCGTCAGGTGTGGTGGCGCGCCGGACGGTCAGGACAGGCCCGTGCCCCGGGCCTGCGACCGGCGGAGGGCGCGCCGGTCAGTCAAGCAGTCCGCGCTGCCTAAGCCAGTCCATGCATAGGTCCCCCGCCTGTTGCAGATGTTCGGGTTGGCCGACGAAATAGTGGTTGGCACCCCGGATCACGGCCATGCTCTTGTCGGCGCTTGCCGCCGCGTCGAAGATGCGGCGGGTGTGAGGCTGCGGCACGGCGTCGTCGGCCGAATGCTCGATCGCCAGCAGCGGCACGTGGATGCCGGCGGCGCATTTCTCGCCGTGCGCGTTGGTGTCGTCCGGCGACCATTGCGACAGCCACGAGCGCAGCGTGGAAAATCGCGCCAGCCCGATGGGGCCGTTGTTGGCGGTCTCGGGCACGCCCATGAAGCAGGTGCCGATGGGGCGGTCGTTGGGGTCGATGGCGCCATCCAGGAATCGGGGTTCGGCCATCGTCCTGTGGGTGACGAAACCGCGCTCCATTTCCTTGCCGCCGCGCTTCTTCAAGGTCTCCAGCGTTTCCTTCACCCATGCCGTGCGGCGGCGGATGCGGGCCAGCTGCGCGGCGCGGAAGCGCGCGAGGAATTCGGCCGAATAGGGCGGCTTGCGATCGGGGTGGTAGAGGTCGAGCTCCGGGTCCCGGCGATCGGGATCGTTCTCGTCGACGACGCTGGGGTCGATCCAGTCGGCGAAGGTGACGGCGCGCGAGACGTGCGCCGCCTGGAAGATCATCGCGTCGGCCGGTATCAATCCGGCGGTGGTGATGGCGCAGGGATCGCCCGCCGGCGTGTGGGTGATGGTGGGCCGTTCGGCCTGCGACTGGTAGAACAGCGACAGCGAGCCGCCGCCCGACCAGCCCATCAGCACGATCTTCTCGTAGCCCCATGTTTCGCGGGCATGGCGGATGTAGGCGCCCAGGTCCACCGCCACGTTCTCCATGATGAGGGCGCTGTCGTTGCGCGCATACCGGCTGCCGGCGCACAGCACGTGCAGGCCGCGGGCGGCCAGGGCGCGCGGCATGGGCAGCAGCTGCAGCGTGGTGGCCGGATGCATGAAGACCAGCAGGGTCCGCGATTTCACGCCCTTGGGGACGTAGCGGACGCCTTCGAGGTGGATGGTGCCGAGCGAGCCTGCGAAACCGTATACCGACTTGAAGGCGGCCTGTTCGGGGAATTCGACGTGCACCCATTCGGCCTGGGTGTCGTGGAGGGGGCTGTCCTTGCTCATGCTGTGCGAGATCTCCCTGTGGTCAGCGCGCGGCGGCCAGGCGAGCGGCCTTCTCGCGGGTCCAGGCATCGCACTGGGCGCGCGCCGTGGCCCGGTAGCCGGCCATTTCCTCGTCGCTGGCCACGGTGGTGGTCAGCTCCAGCCGCACGCCGTTGGGATCGAAGAAGTAGATGGATTGCACGAAGCCCTCGTGATCGACGGGACCCAGGACTTCCACGCCGGCGGCCAGCAGGCGGGCACGCGCTTCTTCCACCGCCTGTACCGAGTCCACGCGCAGCGCCAGGTGGTTGGCCCAGCGCGGCGTGTTGGGCGAGGGGTCGGCCGCCTGGTTGTCGCCCAAGTCGAAGAAGGCGACGTTGCTGCCGTCGGTCATCTCGAAGAACAGATGGACGTAGGGGCAGTGTTCGCCGGTGCTGGGGATGGTCTCGGCTCGGACCAGGTGCGTGAGCGGCAGGCCCAGGATGTCCTCGTAGAAACGGCGGGTTTCCTCGGCGTCGCGGCATCGGTAGGCGAAGTGGTGCAGGCCGCGGATGGGTACGAAAGATGTCATGGTGTTGCTCCGGATGAAACGTGGGGTCGCGTCGGGCTCATGCCGCCTGCCGCGCCAGATCGAAATAGAGTTGGGCGAGGTCGTCGCGGCGGGCCAGCTCGGCGCTGTCGGCGGCGAGCGCGATACCGCCCTTCATCAGGACATAGGCGCGGCGCGTGAAGGGCAGCGCGATGTCCAGCTTCTGCTCGACCAGCAGCATGGTCAGGCCATCG
This sequence comes from Pigmentiphaga sp. GD03639, assembly GCF_029845405.1. Taxonomy (NCBI): domain Bacteria; kingdom Pseudomonadati; phylum Pseudomonadota; class Betaproteobacteria; order Burkholderiales; family Alcaligenaceae; genus Pigmentiphaga; species Pigmentiphaga sp. GD03639. The sequence goes on along the minus strand of NZ_JAOCLR010000025.1, from coordinate 55,300 downwards.
GCCCGCAGCCGGTCCAGCACCGCCAGGATCTCGTCCACCACGCGCGGCGCCAGGCCCAGGAAGGGTTCGTCCAGCAGCAGCACGCGCGGCGCGGACATCAGCGCCCGGCCGATCGCCACCATCTGCTGCTCGCCGCCCGACAGGGTGCCGGCAAGCTGCCGGCGCCGCTCGGCCAGCCGGGGAAACAGCCGGTAGACGAAATCGAAGCGTTCCTCGGCACGCGAACGGTCGCGCCGGACCAGCGTGACCGAGCCCAGGCGCAGGTTGTCTTCCACCGACAGCGGCGCGAACACATGCCGGCCCTCGGGAACCTGGACCAGCCCGCATTCGACGATGCGGTGGCTGGGCAGTCCGCCTATGTCGGCGCCGGCCAGCTTCACCGTGCCCGAGCGCTGCACGAGGATGCCCGACAGCGCCGCCAGGAGCGTGGTCTTGCCCGCGCCGTTGGGCCCCAGCAGCGCGACGGTCTCGCCCCGTTCGACCCGCAGGTCGACATTGCGCACCACGGGTGCGTGGCCATAGCCGCCGCTGACATTGCGTAGTTCAAGCATGGGCCAGGTTCTCCACGTTGCCGAGGTAGGCCTCGATCACCGCCGGGTCGGCGCGCACCGCGTCGGGCGTGCCGTCGGCGATCTTGCGGCCGAAGTTCAGGACCGCCACCCGGTCGGCCAGGGCCATCAGGAAGCGCATGTCGTGCTCGATCAGCAGGACCGCGATGCCCTGGCGGGCGATGCCCAGGATGATCTCCTCCAGTCGCGCGCATTCGCCCGGTGCCAATCCGGCGGCCGGTTCGTCGAACAGCATCAGGCGCGGGCCGGCCGCCAGTCCGCGGGCGATTTCCAGCAGGCGCCCCTGGCCGAACGACAGCGTCGAGACCTCGGCCTGCGCGAACTCGCCCAGGCCGACGAAGTCCACCAGTTCGTCCGCCCGCCGCCGTGCCTCGCGCTCGGCGCGATAGGAGTCGGGGGTTCCGGCCAGCACGCGCCACAGCGACGCCGGCATGCGCGTGTGCATGCCGACCATGACGTTCTCGCGCACCGACAGGCTGTCGAAAGACTTGTTGTGCTGGAAGGTGCGCACGATGCCGCGTGGCGCGAAGCCGTGCGTGGGCACGCCCGCCAGGGACCGGCCGTCGAAGGCCAGCGTCCCGCTGGTGGGCGCGAAAGCGCCGGCGATCATGTTGAAGGTGGTGGTCTTGCCGGCGCCGTTGGGGCCGATCACGCCCACCACTTCACCCGCGCGCACGTCCAGGTCCAGGTCCGAAACGGCGTGCAGGCCGCCGAAACGCTTGCACAGGCCGCGTGCCTGCAACAGGGGGGAATTCATGCCAGGCCCTCCCGTTTCACCGCCTTGGGCTCGACCGCCGGCACGCGAGGCAGGGCCGAGGGAGACGGGTGGCGACGGGCTTGCAGCCGGTCCCACAGCCCGATCAGGCCACGCGGCTGGAACAGCACCGCCAGTACCATGAACACGCCGAACACCAGGGCATGGTGGTGCCCGATGATGGGCGAGAGCACCAGCGGCATCAGGTAGAGCAGCACCGCGCCCAGGATGGCGCCCGCCATGCGGCCGCTGCCGCCGACGATCACCATGAACAGCAGCAGGAAGGCGTTCTCCAGACCGAAGATGTGCGGGTTCACGGTGTTGTCGACGAAGGCGTAGACCATGCCGGCCACGCCCGCCAGCGCGCTGGTGACGGCATAGGCGATGACCTTGGTGCGCCGCACGTCCACGCCCATGGCCGCGGCGGCTTCGGGGTTGTCGCGCACCGCGCGGCAGGCGCGGCCGAACCATGAACGGTCCAGCCGGCCGATGATGGCCATGGTCGCCAGCATCAGCACCACGATCACCACCGTGTACCAGGGGCCCGTGACATGCACGCCGAAGATGTCCGGCAGCCGGTAGCTGGCGAGCCCGCCGGTGCCGCCGGTGATCGCGCCGCCCTCGTTCAGCACGACGATGAAGAGCTGGGCGAAGGCTAGCGTGGCCAGGGCCAGGTAGAAGCCTTCGAGGCGGGTGGCGGGTATGGCCACCACCAGCGCCAGCGCCACGCAGACCGCCACCGTGGCCAGCACCGCCAGCGGCAGGGGCAGGCCCGCCTGCGTGACGAGGATGACGATGGTGTAGGCGCCGATGCCATAGAAGCTGAAATGGGAGAAGGCGATCTGGCCCGAGATGCCGAACAGGAAGTTGTAGCTGATGGCCAGCGCGATCCACAGCAGCATCTTGCGGTAGATGTCGGTCTGGTAGGCCCCCAGCGCGAAGGCGATGGCCGACAGCACCACGGCCGCCACGGCGTAGGAAAGAAAGGACTTCATGCGCGGGCCTCCCGGGGACGCAGCAGGCCCGCCGGGCGCACCAGCAGGAAGGCGATCAGCAGTACCAGCGGCACGCCCATGGCAAGGCCCGGCGGCACCGGCGCGTAGCGCACCGTGAACTGCTCGGCGAAGGCCAGGATCAGGCCGCCCAGCAGGGCGCCCTCGACCCGTGTCGCCCCGCCTATGACCAGCGCGGTGAAGCCCTGTATGGCCAGCGGCATGCCCATCAGGTAGTGGGCCGAGACGTTGGGCGCCACCAGCATGCCGGCCAGTCCGGCCACCACCGCCCCGGCCGAGAAGGACAGGGCCGTCACGCGAGACAGGTTGATGCCCATCAGCGCGGCGGCGCGGCGGTCCAGCGCGACCGCCTCGAACGACCGGCCGGTCAGGGTACGTTCGAAGAAGTACCAGGCGCCCGCGAACACCGCCAGGGCCACCGCGATGATGAAGAAGCTCTGGTACGAGCCGGCAAGCAACCCGAGTTCCAGCCGGCCGAAGCCGAAGGCCGGCGGCACGGGTTGCGGATCGGGGCCGAAGCCCAGCGATACCAGTTCGCGGAACACCACCAGCATGCCCAGCAGCGCGAGCACGGGCGCCAGCGGCGGCGCGCCCCTGACCACCAGCGGCCGCACGGCCAGCCGTTCGGTCAGCCAGCCCACGGCCACCATCAGCGCGGCCACCAGCGCAATCGACACGGCATAGGGCAGCTCCACGCGGGACAGCGCCACATAGGCGCCGAAGGCCGCCACCATGGCCCATTCACCCACGCCGAAGTTGATGATGCCGGTCGGGCGCGTGATCAGCAGGTAGGCCAGCGCCACCAGTCCGTAGATACAGCCGCTGGCGGTGGCGCTGACGAGAAGTTCGAGTAGATCGGTCATGAGGCCCCTGCACCCGCGTCACTGCGCGCCCGAGAAGACGACCTTGCCCTGCTTGTCGCCCTCGTACACCCGCACCACCATGCCGTTGCGGTCGAAGCCCGTGCGCTTGCCCCCGGAGAACCCATAGGAAGACCCCACCGCGCCGAGCACGCCCACGTAGCCCTGCGTGGCCTGCATGGCCGCGCGCACCTTTTCCTTGTCGGTGCCGCCGGCGCGCTTGATGGCGTCGGCCACCAGCATCAGCCCGTCGTAGCCGTAGCCATTCAGGTTGTAGGGTTCGACGCCGTTCTCTTTCTTGTAGGCCTCGATGAAGCGGCGCGCTTCCGGCTTGGCCGGGTCGAAGGCGTCGACGAACACCACGCCGTCCAGCAGTCCCTTGGCCACCACCGCGGTCTGCGGTACCGACAGGTTGAAATTGCCCAGCACCGGCATCTTCAGGCCGAGCTGGCGGTATGAACGCAGGATGAGCACGTTCTCGGGCGTGGTGACGCCGGTCAGGAAGATGGCGTCCGGCTTGGCCGCGCGCACCTTCTGCATCTGCGGGTCGGCGGTGGTCGAGCCGCGCGGGACCACTTCCTCGGCCACGATCTGCGCGCCGGATTTCTCCAGTCCGGCCTTGAACGAGCGGTTGGTCAGCTGGCCCAGGTCGGAGTTTTCCCCCACCAGCGCCACGCGCTTGAAGTTGCGGTTGGCGGCGTAGGCCAGCAGGGTGGCGATCTGGGTCGAGCCCAGGGGGCCGGTCTGCCAGAAATAGGGATTGTCGATCTGCGTGGTCAGGGTGTCGCCGCTGTTGGACGGCGTGAGCTGCGGCGTCTTGGTTTCCAGCGTGACGGTCTGCACCTGCTGGGTCGACGGTGTCAGCGACAGCGACAGGATGAAGGTGGCGCCGGCCTCCACCAGCTTGCGCGCGGCCGTGGCCGAGATGTCGGGTCGGGCCTGGTCGTCCTCGATCAGCAGCTCGACCTGGCGGCCCAGTATGCCGCCCTTGGCGTTGAGCTCCTTGGCGGCGAAGACGGCGCCGGCCGTTACCGGTTCGGCATAGGGCTTGGCGGGACCGACCTTGTCGGTGATGATGCCTATCTTGATGGGCTGGGCCATGGCGGGGGCCATGGCCAGGGCGGCGGCGGCCAGGGCCGCGCACAGGGCGAATCCGGCCATGCGGCCGGACCGGGGGGATGCGATTTTCATGGTGTCTCCTCCTGTTGTTCTAGGCGCGCGCCTGGTCCAGCGCGCGCAGGCGCCGGACCCAATGGGCGAAGGCCGTCATCTGGTCGCCCAGCACCTTGCGCGTGGCTTCGTCGGCCAGCCGGCCCTTGGCGTCGAACTTGGTGTGGCAGGAACCGATGAATACCTCGGGCCGCAGCAGCACCTGCGCCTCCAGGCAGCCGAGGATCTTGCGCAGGTCGTACTGGTTGCGCGCCCCTCCCACCGGCCCCTGGGTGGCGGACAGCAGGGCCACCGGCTTGTGGCGGAAGGGCTGGGGATCCAGCCGCGAGAGCCAGTCGATGGCGTTCTTGAGCGCGCCGCTGACCGAGAAGTTGTATTCGGGACTGGCGATGAGCAGTCCGTCCGCGGCGCGCAGGCGATCGGCCAGTTGCCGCACCGGCCCGGGAATGCCTTCGGCCTCCATGTCGCCGTTGTAGATGGGAATGCCGTCGAGTTCGGCCAGTTCCAGCGACAACTCGACCGGCATCAGGTCGTGCGCGGCGAGCAGCGCCATGCGGTTGTAGGAACGGCGCCGCAGGCTGCCGCATATCCCCAGTATCTGGAGGCGGCCGGCCTGATGCGCGCCAGGCGTCGTATGAGCGTCCAAGCGTCTGTCTCCCGTGGCGCCTTCGTGGGCGCCTGTTTTTCGTGATGGCGAAGCCAGTCTATGACCGAGCGATATCAATTCCTAGCAAAATGGTTTATCTTCAATATCAACGGCGTTGATATCACTCTGGCATGGACCTGCTGCGCTTCGACCTGAATCTGCTGCTGTGCTTCGACGCTATCTACCGGCACCAGCGCCTGTCGGCCGCGGCCGACGAACTCAATCTCACCCAGCCGGCGGTCAGCGCCGCGCTCAAGCGCCTGCGCGCCCATTTCGACAATCCGCTGTTCGTGCGCACCTCGCGCGGCAGGCGGCCCACGCCGTTCTCGGACGGCATCGCGCCCAAGATCGCGCAGGTGCTGGAAGTGCTCAAGGGGGTGGACCTTTCGTCGGAATTCACGCCCGCCAGCACCACCATCAATTTCCGCGTCTACATCAACGACGTCGGCATGATCGTCGCGATGCCCCAGGTGCTCGCGCATCTGCGCAAGCACGCGCCCCACGCGCGCCTGACCATCGTGGACCTGCGTCCCGACGAGGTGGTCGACGCCCTGGACAGCGGCAACATCGACCTGGCCATCGGCTACTTCCTGGGCATGCCCAACTGGGCGCGCCAGCAGAACCTGCGCACCACGCGCTACGTCTGCATGGTCGCCGGCCATCATCCCGAGATCCGGGACTCGCTGTCGCTGGAGCAATTCCTGCGTTGCCGCCATGCCATGTACGTGAACAGCGGCTCGCAGTACTACGCCATGGAACAGGCCCTGGCCGAGCGGGGCCTGACGCGCGACGTCATCCTGCACGTGCCGCGCTTCTCGGCCCTGCCCTTCCTCGTGGCGCAGGCCGACCTGATCGCGACCGTGCCCGAGGACCTGGGCACGCTGTTCTCGCGGCTGCTGGACGTGAGGATCTTCACGCCGCCGCTGGAACTGGCCAATTTCCAGATACACCAGTACTGGCACGAGCGCCTGCATGCCGAACCGGCGTACCGCTGGCTGCGGCAGATCGTCTACGACAAGACCTCCGGGCTGACCGTGGCGCGCCGCGCCGATTGAGTGCCGGGGCGACTCAATCGATGCGTGTTTTCGAATTGGACGGTGCCGCCGGCCAGGGCTAGAGTGCGGCGTCGCTCCGGGAACGGCTGTTTCCCGGTCTCATCATTCCGTCCAGGACAGCACGCCATGCGCAAGACCCTTTCTTCTTCCCCCTTCCGCCACGCCGCGTGGGCCATGGCCGCGGCCGCCGCGGCCGGTCCGGCCAGCGCGCAGACCTATCCCGACAAGCCGGTCCGCATGGTCGTCGCATTCGCCCCGGCGGGCGGAACGGACATCGTCGCCCGGCTGGTGGCTCCCCGCATGGCCGAATTGCTGGGCCAATCGGTCGTGGTCGAGAACCGGGCCGGCGCAGGCGGCGTGATCGGCACCGAGAACGTGGCGAAGGCCGCGCCCGATGGCTACACCACCCTGATGGCGACGATGGGCAACCTGGCGGTCAATCCGTACCTGTATTCGATGCGCGTCGACGTCCAGCGCGACCTGAAGCCGGTCAGCAAGGTGGTGGAAGTGCAGTTCGCGCTGTTGGTGCATCCGTCGGTGCCGGCCAAGACTCTGCGCGAATTCATCGACCTGGCCAAGGCGCGCCCCGGCCATCTGACCTATTCGTCGTCGGGCATAGGCGGCGGACCGCACCTGGCCGGCGAGTTGTTCGACAGCCTGGCTGGTACCAAGCTGACGCACGTGCCCTACAAGGGTAGCGGGCAGAGCCTGTCGGACCTGATAGGCGGGCAGGTGTCGGCGTCGTTCGACAGCCTGCTCCAGGCGCTGCCCTACGTGCGGGACGGACGGCTGCGCGCGCTGGCGATACTGGGCAGCGAACGCTCGCCGCTGCTGCCGGACGTGCCCACCGTGGCCGAAGCCGGCGTGCCGGGCTATGAGTTCACCAACTGGTACGGGCTGGTCGCGCCGGCAGGCACGCCGCAGCCGGTGGTCGAAAAGTTGAACGGTGCCGTGCGCCAGGTGCTGGGGCAACCCGATATCCGGCGCAAGCTCGAGGACATGGGCGCGCGCGTGGTGGGCGATTCGCCGGAGGCGTTCGGCAAATTCATCGCCAACGAGAACACCAAGTGGGAGAAGGTGATCCGCGCCGCCAAGATCACGGCCCAATAGGCCGGACGCGTGCTACGGTTCGCGCGGCACGCCGCCCTGCATTGCGGCCAGGTCGACGAATTTCTCGGCCGCCGGGTTGCGCATGTCCTGCCTGCGGACCGCGTACAGCGTGGTGATGTTTTCCTGCGTGTCCGCCAGTGGCCGGTAGTGCAAGGCGCCGCTCCAGGTAGCCTGGGCCGAGGCCGGCACCAGCGCCGCGCCCATGCCCGCCTCGACCAGCGCCAGCATGGTCGGCAGGATGCTCGCCTGGACCACGTGCGGCACGACTTGCGCCGCATGGAAGAGCCGTTGGCACAGTTCATACGAGTACGGTGCCTGATCGGGAGAAAATCCAATCAGGTGCAGCCCGTCCAGGTTGCTGACCGGCACTTGTTCGAGATGCGCCAGGGCATGATCGGCGGGCAGTGCCAGCACCAGCCGCTCCCGCGCGATGACGCTGTGCGCCAGGCGCGGGTCGGCGAGGGACTTTTCCGGCGGCCGCAGCAGCGCGACGTCCAGCTTGTCGGCGTGCAGCGCATCGAGCATGGGCTCGGGCCGCATTTCCTCCAGCCGCAATTCGACCTCGGGGTACTGGCGGCGGAAGGCCGAGACCAGGCGCGGCAGCGTGCGGTAGATGGAGCTGGCGGTGAAGCCGACGGCGACGCTGCCGGCCGATCCGCTGGCGGCGCGCCGGGCCGCGTCCGCCGCCGCTTCGGCGTCCTGCAGGATCTTTTTCGCGCGGTCATGCAGGATGCGGCCGGCGGGCGTCAGGCTGACCGAGCGCGTCGTGCGATGGAAAAGCTCGGCTCCGATCAGCTGCTCCAACTGGCGGATCTGCTGGCTGAGCGGCGGCTGGGTCATGTGGAGCCGCTCGGCGGCCCGGCCGAAATGCAGCTCTTCCGCGACGACCGAGAACGTGTGGAGCAGGCGCATGGAAAGCAGTGGCACTTTTTTCCCGATGTATGGAGCGGCCCCGAAGGCCGTTCGTTCTATTGACATGGTTGACCCGGCATGAAGACCCCAGCCCCCAATTTTCTTAGCGCGCTGTCCGCCCTGCGGGCAATCGAGGAAGGCAGTCTCACCAGCGAGGCCCTGGTGCGGGCCTGCCTGGACCGCATCGACGAGCGGGAGGCCACGGTGCGCGCGTTCGCGCACATCGACCGGGAGCGGGCGATCGCCCACGCCCGGCAGGCCGATCGTGGCGCCGCGGCCGGGCCCCTGCGCGGCTTGCCGTTCGCCGCCAAAGATATCCTGGATTCCGCCGATCTACCAACCGCCTACGGTTCGCCCATCTATGCCGGCCATCGTCCGGCGGCCGATGCCGCCTGCATCGCGGCGGCCCGCCAGGCGGGCGGCATCCTGCTCGGCAAGACCGAGACCTGCGAGTTCGCCACGCTGACACCGTGCGCCACGCGCCATCCGCTGGATCCGTCGCGCACCCCGGGCGGCTCGTCCAGCGGTTCGGCCGCCGCCGTGGCAGACGGCATGGTGCCGCTGGCATTCGGGACCCAGACCAGCGCGTCGATCATCCGCCCCGCGGCCTACTGCGGCGTCGTCGGCTACAAGCCGTCCTACGGCTTGATCAACACGTCCGGCCTCAAGCACGCGAGCCCCAGCCTGGACACGATAGGCGTGTTGGCGAGGACGGTGGCCGATGCGCGACATGCCGTATTCGGCCCCGCGCCTGCGCGCGAGCCCGGGCTGCCCCGGGTCGCAATATGCGCATCGAGCCTGTGGGCGGCCGCCCGGCCCGAAACCGTCGAGGCGCTGCTGGCTTTCGCCCGTCGGCTCGAGCGTGGGGGCGCCCGGCTGCGGACCGTGCATCTGCCGCCGGGACTGGAAGCCGCCGTCGCGCTCCAGGCACGGTTGTCGGCGTTCGAGTTGCGGCATTCGCTGGCGCACGAACGCCGGTGGCACCACGATCGGCTCAGCCCGCGCCTGCAACAGCGGGTCGAGGCCGAGGCGGACCTGTCCATGGCCGGGTATGCCGGACTGCGGGAGTCGATGCGCGCCGCGCAGCAGGAGGCCGCCAGCCTGTTCGACGACGCCGACGTCCTGCTGTATCCGGCGGCCGACGGCGAAGCCGAGGTCGGCACGGAGACCGGCTCGCCGCGCTACGGCGGGCTGTGGACCTTCCTTCACCTGCCCGCCTTGTCCCTACCGATGGGGCGTGGGCCGGCGGGTCTGCCGCTGGGGGCGCAACTGATAGGCGCGCCTGGCCGCGATCTCGAGCTGCTGGCCGCGGCGGCGTTCGCCGAAGGATGCGCCGCCGCGGATTGAGCGGACCGCACGCCTTGCGGGCTGGTGCGGTCCGGGCGAGCGGGGTATCGTAGGGCGTTGTTCGATTCAAAGCCACCATGAGCGCCCTGCCCAAGCCCCCGCCCGCCGGCTTCGACCGGCCCGCCGCCGCGCTGCCCGTCGTCATTCATGCCGCCGACGGCTATCCGTTGGGCGGCTTTGTCTGGCGCGGGATCGACGTGGGCGCGGTGACGAGGCCGGTGGTGATCATCAACGCGGCCACCTCGGTCAAGTGCCGCTATTACTTCCGCTTCGCCCAGTACCTGCATGACAACGGCATGGACGTCGTCGCCTATGACTACCGCGGCATAGGCGAGTCGCGTCCGGACCGCCTGCGCGGTTTCCAGGCAAGCTGGACCGACTGGGGCGCGAAGGACTGCGAGGCCGTGCTGGGCTATGCCGCGGCCATGTGGCCGGGCCGCGATATCCATCTCGTGGGGCACAGCTTCGGCGGCTGGGCTCCCGCGCTGGCCGCGTCCTGTTCGCGGATCGGCAGGATGGTTACCGTGGGCGCCCAGTTCGCGTACTGGCGGGACTATGATGCCTCGGTACGCTGGCGCATGGTGGCCAAGTGGCATCTGGCCATGCCGCTGCTGGCCCGGGCATGTGGCTATTTCCCCGGCCGCAGGCTGGGCTGGCTGGAAGATACGCCCACAGGTGTCGCGCTGGACTGGAGCACGCCTACGCCACGCTACGAAGACCGGCCCAGCGCCCGCCGGGCCTTCGGCGGCGCCGCGCTGCCTGCCGCCTCCGCGCGGGCCGGCATCCTGGCGATCAGCCTGACCGACGATCCCTTCGGCACGGTGGCGGCCATCGAGCGCACCCTGGATTACTTCACGCGCAGCGAACGCACGCACCTGCGCATCGCGCCCGAGGACGTGGGCAGCAAGGCGATCGGGCATTTCGCGTTCTTCCACAGCGACTACCAGGACCTGTTGTGGCCGCTGGCCCTGGAGTGGCTGCGCGCCGGCGGCGATCACGCAGCACGGCCTCTGCCCGTCGGTGTCTACAGGCCGCCGGCCACCTTGAGGATCTCGCCGGAGACGTAGCCGGCCTTTTCAGACAGCAGCCAGACGACCGCCTCGGCGATTTCCTCCGGCCGCGCCACCCTTCCCATGGGCACCCGGGCGGCGATGCGCGAAGGCCGGTCCGGTTCGCCCGCGGCCGCATGGATGTCCGTCAGCGTGGTACCCGGGGACACGGCGTTGACCCGTATGCCCAGGCCTGCCGTCTCGCGCGCGAGCCCGGCCGTGAAGCCCTCCACCGCCGCCTTCGACGCGGCATAGTGGACGTATTCGTGAGGCGCGCCCAGCGTGGCCGCGACGGAGGAAATGTTGACGATGCTTCCGCCCATGCTCCTGCCCGCCCAGTACCGCACGGCCTGTCGGCTGAACAGCATGGTGCCAAGGACGTTGACGTCGAGTACGCGCCGCAACACCGACGTCTCGACGGCGGAAAACGCTCCGATGGGGCCGGTCGTGCCGGCGTTGTTCACGAGAGCGGTCACCGGATGGGGCAGCGCGGCCGCCGCGTCGAAGGCCAGTCCGGGCGCCGCCTCGTCCCCGACATCGGCCTGGACGCAGCACGCCTGCCGCCCCATGGCCCGGATGTCCTGGACCAGAGCGCGGGCCGCGTCGGCCTGTTCGCGGTAGGTCAAGCAGACGTCGTAGCCCGAGGCCGCGGCGAGCCGCACGATGGCCGCGCCGATGCCTCGGCTGCCGCCGGTGACGATGAGGGTGCCGGGATGAGTCATGATGGGGAATCCTGGTGGCGGTGACGAAGGAGGAGGGCTGCCGCGAGCTGCGCCGCGGCCATGGCCAGCGCCGCGGCCAGCAGCCCGGCGTGGCCGACATGCCCGATGACGAGGGCGAAGCATACCGGCGCGGCGGCGCTCAGCATGAACGCGGGGCGCAGCACGCCCCCCACGATACGTCCATAATTGCGCGCGTCGAACAGGGCGAGCGGAATGGCGCCGCGCATGATGGTGGCCATGCCGTTGCCGGCGCCATACAGCAGCGTGAAGGCCAGTGCGCCCGGCAGCGTCGCGCCCGCCGCCAGGGCGGCGGCGAAGCACAGGCACAACAACAGGCATGGCAGCAGGTTGACCGTCAGCGTCCGGGCGCGGCGTCCCGTCGCGGCGATGCCCACCCGGCCCGCGACCTGGCCGATGCCGAACAGCGCGGACAGCGAGACCGCCATGCCGGGCGTCCAGCCCAGCCCGCGCAGGATGCCGGGCAGGTGCGCCGACATGCCGGTCTGGATGAACAGGGCCAGGGTGGCGATGCAGCCGTACAACAGCACGTCCGCGCGGACCGCCGGCCGATCCGGTGCGTCCCGGCCCGGTGCGGTGCCGGCGGTATCCGGCCCGTGGCCGCGCGGCAGGGCCAGGTACAACAGCGACGAGGCCAGCAGCAGCAAGGCGTAGACGGCCAGCGCGCTGCGCCAGCCCCATTCCTGTCCCAGCCACTGGCCCAATGGCCAGAAGATGGTGGAAGACAGTCCGCCGAACAGCGTGACCTGGGACATGGCCTGGCGCGACGCCGGGCCGCCCAGGTGGGCGAGCGCGGCAAAGGCGGCGTCGTACAGGGCGAGCCGCATGCCGAGCCCCAGCAGCACCCAGCCCATGTAGTAGACGGCGCCATGGTGGGCGGCGGCCAGCGTGACGCAGCCGGCGGCGCCTAGCGCGCAGCCGGCCATCATCGGGGCGCGGCCGCCATGTCTGTCGATCCTGCGGCCTACCCAGACCGAGGACAGGCCCATGACGGCCAGCGCGCACGAGAAGCCGCCGTGGACGAAACCGGCGCTCCAGCCCAGTTCCGCCTGTATCGCCGGCCCGAACACGGACACCAGGTAATGCATGGTTCCCCAGGAAACGATCTGTGCGCATCCCAGGCACACGACCAGGGTGGCCGTGATGCCGCCGGTGGCGGACGGGCGAAGGGGCCTGGCGGCGGGATCGGACATCGTGGCGGAGGAAATGAGGCAGGTCGTTGCCGAACTCTAGCGTCAGGCGTTACATAAATGAATCGACATCCCTTTATGCAATGCATAAACGATTTTTATGAAATCGCTGAATCCCGCCTATCTGCTGACTTTCAGCAGCGCGATGGAACTGGGCAGCTTCACCGCCGCCGCCGAACGGGCGGGCATGACCCAACCCGCCGTCAGCCACCAGATCCGCGAACTGGAACGACGCCTGCAATTGCGACTGGTCGAGCGGGTGGGACGCCGGGTGGCGCCGACGCAGGCCGGCGCACTGCTGCTGGAGCATGCGGCGCGCATCAAGCTGGCGCTGGACGATGCCGAGGCGGCCATGCAGCGCCATGCCAGCACGCCGGGCGGGCTGGTGCGCGTGGGTACCGGCGCCACGGCGTGCATCCATCTGCTTCCGCCAGTGCTGCGCCAGCTCAAGCGCAGGATGCCGGCCATCGATATCGTGGTCAGTACCGGGAACACGCCCGAGATCCTGAGGCGGGTGGAGGACAATGCGCTGGATGCCGCGCTGGTGACCTTGCCCGCCACCGGACGCAGCCTGGACATCACGCCGGTCGTCCAGGACGCCTTCGTTGCCATCGCCCCGAAGGGCGAGGCGCCGGTACGGCGAATCTCGCCCCAGGCGCTGGCGCGTCGGCCGCTGGTGCTGTTCGAGACGGGCGCCAACACCCGGCGGCTGATCGATGAGTGGTTCGCGCGCGCGGGCTGCCGCGTGAAGCCGGTCATGGAACTGGGCAGCGTCGAGGCGATCAAGGAAATGGTCGCCGCCGGCCTGGGATGGTCCATCCTGCCCGGGCTTGCGGTGGCGCCGCCCGGCCGACGCGGCGGACTGGACGTGATCCGCCTCGCGCCCGGCCTGGAACGCACGCTGGCCTGGGTGATGCGGCGCGACAAGCCGCTCAACCGCGCCCTGGGCTTGGTCAGCGAAGCGGTCCTGGGATTGCGCGGCCGCAAGGAGGCCCGATGGCTACAATGACAGGCATCGCCGGTTCCCGGATCCGGAACACCCCAGCCGCATGTCCGACCACAAGCGAATCAACCTCCAGCTGCTGACCTATCTCGACGCCCTGATGCGCGAGCGGCACGTGACGCGCGCGGCCGAGCGGGTGGGCATCGGCCAGTCGGCCATGTCGAGCGCGCTGGCCCGGCTGCGCGAGATCTTCCACGACCCGCTGCTGGTCAAGACCTCGTCGGGCATGGAGCCCACCGCGCGAGGCATGGAGCTCGCGCGCAAGGTGCACGAGGCGCTGGAGCTGATCGATGCGGCCACGCGCGGCACCGACGAGTTCGTGCCCGCGGTGGCCGAGGGGCATTTCCGCATCCTGGCGTCCGAGGGCGTGGCGCGCCAGTTCCTGCCGGGCCTGATGGCCCGCGCCCGGCGCGAGGCGCCGCGGCTGCGCTTCACCTCGCGGCCGGTGGACATCCGCCGTACCCACGAGTACCTGCGCGACGCCGAAGGCGATCTCGTCATCGGCTATGTCCGCCAGGTGCCGCAGGACCTGCACCAGACCGTACTGTATCCGCAGAGCATCGTCTGCATCGCCGCGGCCGGCCACGCCGGCATCCGGGGCTCGCTCACGCTCGAGCAGTTCCTGGCCTATCCGCACGTGGTGTGGGGGACGGGGCCGGTGCCCTATCCGACCATCGAGGTCATGGTGGACGACATCCTGGAGCGGCGCGGCCTGGCCCGCGACGTGGGACTGCGGGTGCCCAACGTGCTGCTGTCGGCCGATGTCGTGGCGGTGACCGACATGCTGGCCATCGTGCCCCAGCGCATCGCCTGCGACGCGGCGCGCACCCTGCCGCTGCAGATACTGCCCCTGCCCTTCGACACCGATCGCGCCGACCTGAGCATGCTGTGGCACGAGCGCGTGCACCGCGAGCCCGCGCATATCTGGCTGCGAGGCGTGATGCGCGACGTGGCCGCGCAGCTGCGGCAGGACGCGGCGATCGACGGTCCTCAATAGCGGTATCGGCGGCGCGCGATTGTGCCGCGCGGGGCCGGCTTGCTGTAATCGCCGGCATGCAAGATCACCTGATTTCTCCTGTGGACCGTCCGTGGCGGGAAGAGCGGCTGCGGCTTGCCGTCCAGGGCCGCGCCGTGCCGGGCATCGCCTGGCTGCCCGAGACCTCCTGTGCCGGGCTGGTCCTGGCCTGTCATGGCGGCAGTGGCCATAAGGAATCGGCGGCCGTGCTCGCCATTCGCGACCGCCTGTTGCCCGAGGGCTATGCGGTCGCCGCCATCGACGGCCCGGTGCATGGCGAGCGCCGCGCCGACGGCTCGCGCGATCCGGGCAAGGCGAAGGCCGATTTCCGCGCCGCGTGGCGCGAGGGTTTCGCGCGCGACGGCATGACGGCCGACTGGCGCGCCTTCCTGGATGCCCTGCTGGCGTGGCCGGCGCTGGCGGGCCGGCCCGTGGGCTACATCGGCGTTTCCATGGGCACGGCCTACGGATTGCCCTACCTGGCCGCGGACGGACGGGTGCGCGCTGCCGTGCTGGGGTTGTGGGGCGCTTCGTATCCCGCCAGCGAGCACCTGGCACCCGCCGCGCGGCGACTGCGCATCCCGGTCTGGTTCACCCAGCAGTGGGACGACGAGGTCTTCGACCGCGCGGGCGTGGCCGAATTGTTCGACGCGCTGGGCAGCCAGGACAAGCGGCTGGTGGCCTACCCGGGCCCCCACCTGGAACTTTCCGGAGAGAGGCTGGACGATGCCGCCGCCTTTCTCGTCTCGCGGCTGCGCGCCGCCTGTTAGCCGGCCGTGGCCGGCCCTATTCCCTTTCGATGGAGCCTGGATGAAAACCCTGGATGTCTCGTACGAAGCCATGGGCGCCCGCACGGCGCGGTTCGACGACTATGCCGGCGCGGAGCGCGAAGGCGCGCGTGCCGACGCCGTGCGGGCGCTGTGGGGCGGGCAACTGGTGGCCTTGATGGGGGCCCGCAACACGCACGGCCGCTTCGCCGAGCCCCGCGTGCCCAGCCCCGCCCGAGCCTGCACAGGCTATGCGGCGTGGGAGGCGGGCCGCGGCTCGCTGCCCTATCGCAACCCCGACGCCATGGAGAACATCCTGTGCCTGGCGGGCACGCTGCGCGTGCGCTTCGGACCCGACCTGACGCACGAGATCCGCCTGGGACGCTTCGACATGCTGTCGATACCCGCCGACGTGCTGCACGAGGTTTCCTGCCATGGCGCGGACGGCGCCAAAGCGCTGCTGCTGCTCAACGGCGAACCCGATTGCGCCTATCCCGCGGTATTCCCCGGGCCGTTGCCCACGGCGGTCGATGCGCGGGAACTGGCCGCGCTGAATGCGCGCGTCGAGCCGGGGCGGGGACGAGAGGTCGATCCGGACATGATGGCGCAGCGCGTGACGCGCTTCGCCACGCTGGTGCCGTACAAGCGCGCCCTGAACGCGCGCAGCGCCATCCCCGCCGAGGCCACCGAATGGCTGACCGCCAGTTCGGTGTTCCCGCTGCTGGTGCCGGAGGGACACGTCGGCCGCTCGCAGGATGCGCCGCTCAAGGGCGGCCCCGGCCTGTACGTGGCGATCGCCGAATGCGTACCGGACGACGGGCCGTTGCCGCATGCGCATTTCGACACGCAGGAATCGTTCTTCGTGCTGGACGGCGAATGGGACATCACCTGGGGCTTCGAGGACGAGTATCGCCTGCCGGTGCGCGCTTTCGACCTGGTCGGCGTGCCCACCGGCGCGATGCGGTCCTTTCGCAACACGGGCAAGGAGACCGCGCGGCTGTTCGTCATCATCCAGGGGCAGGAGCGGATGAGCGATACCGTCGTCTATTCCCCCGAGGTGGGGAAAGAGGTGAGCCGGCGCTTCGGCCCCGAGGTGGTCGAGGCCTTCCGCAAGGTCAACATCACGTTCGACGCCGAACGCGCCTGAACCATGATCCGCCAGCCTCCGCAGAGAGGCCGCGCGGCAAAGGAGGAGTGGAGATGAAGCAAGGACTTGTCGTGCCGGGACGCAGGCGGCACCTGGCCACGTTGTTCGCGGCGGGCCTGGCGCTGGCCGCCGGGCGGGCGGATGCCCAGCCGTATCCGGCCAAGCCCATCAAGCTGATCGTGCCCTATGCACCGGGCGGCGTGACCGACGTTTCCGCGCGGCTGGTCGCGCAGAAGCTGGGCGAGCTGCTCGGCCAGACGGTGTACGTGGAGAACAAGGGCGGCGGCGGCACGCGCATCGGGGCGTCGGAAGCGGCGCGCGCCGCGCCCGACGGCTATACCCTGCTGTACGCCAATTCCATCACGCATGGCACCCTGCCGGCCACGGCCGTCTCGCTGCCGTTCGATCCGGTCAAGGACTTCACGCCCATCGCCAAGCTGTTCTGGTATGCCAGCACCATCGTCTGCCACCCTTCGGTGCCGGCCAATACCGTGGCCGAGCTCGTGGCCTACGCCAAGGGCCATCCGGGCAAGCTGAGCTATGCCAGCGCCGGTCCGGGCACGGGCAATCATTTCTCCAGCGAGCTGTTCAACGTGATGGCCGGCGTGAAGATCGTGCACGTGCCCTATCGCGGCAGCGGCCCGGCGCTGCAGGACGTGATCGCCGGGCAGGTCAGCTGTACCCACGACGGCGCGGCCAAGCCCTACGTCGATGCGGGCAAGGTCAAGGCCATCGCCACCACCGGGATCGCGCGCGATCCGCGCCTGCCCGGCGTCCCCACGGTGGACGAGGCGGGCCTGAAGGGTTACGACATGACCTGGTGGCAAGGTTTGATGGCGCCGGCCGGCACGCCGCCCGCCGTGGTGGAGCGGCTGGCGCGCGCCACGCAGGCCCTGGCCAGGGACGAGGCCTTCCGCGCCAAGGCCTACGACATCGGGCTGAACGTGCAGTATGAACCGGCCGATGTCCTGGCCAGGCAGGTCGTGCAGGACATCGCGAAGTTCCGCCGGATCGCGGCCGAGGCCAATATCGTGCTGGATTGAAGGACGGCTATGGCGCGGGCCGCAGCGCCACGGCCTCGACCTCCACCAGCACGCCATAGTGCAGCGCCGGCACGGGCACGACCGCCCGCGCCGGCCGCGCATCGCCCAGCATCCGGCGATAGGCCTGGTCGAAGGCCGGCCAATGTTCCACCCCGGCCAGGTAGACGGTGACCTTCATCACGTCGCGCCAGCCGCAGCCCGCCGCGGCCAGCGCGGCTTCGACGTTGCACAGGGCCAGGGCGGCCTGCTCGTCCAGCGGCAGGTCGGCGCGCGGTTCGCCCGAGGCGTCCAGCGGCAGTTGTCCCGATACGAAGGCCAGGCCACCGCCCGTGGCCACGTGCGAGTAATGGCCGCGCGGCGCGGCAAGACCCGCCACGGCCGGTGACGCGACCTCGCCCATCACCATCCTCCGAAGCGCGGCCAGCGGGCCTCGACGCGGGTGTCTCCCGCCACCACGGCGTAGGCGCCGTGCTGGGCGGCGGTGGCGCAGGCGTGGTTGGGCAGGATGCGCAGCAGGGTGCCCACCGGCAGCATGGGCGTGGCGGCGGGGTCGGCGCGGTGGCGGACGATGCCGTGTTCCTGGTTCGCATCGATCATGATCAGGTCCTGCAGCGGCTTGCCATCCAGGTCGCACACCAGGCCATAGCCCTGGTCCACCGGTTGCCGGGCCGTGCCGCGGTCGCGCGACATGGCCATCCAGCCCGCGTCGGTGATCAGCCAGCCCTTTTCCTCTTGATGGCCGATCACGGTGCACAGCACGGACAGGGCGATGTCGTCGGTCCGGCAGACGCCCAGGCCGTTCATGACCAGGTCGAAGAACACGAACACGCCGGCCCGCACTTCGGTGATGCCGTCCAGCGAGCGCGCGAAATGCGCGGTGGGGGTGCTGCCCACGCTGACCACCGGCGCCGCGTGGCCGGCCTCGCGCAGGCGCTGCGCGGCCCGGACCGCCCCCGCGCGCTCCTGCTCGGCCATGGCGACGATGGCCTCGGTGGAGCGGCAGTTGTAGGAATCGCCGGCATGGGCCAGCACGCCCGCGACCCAGGCGCCCTCGCCTTCGCGCGCGGACAGGCGGGCGGCGATCTCCAGCAGCGCCGGGTCCTCGGGTTTGACGCCGGACCGGTGTCCGTCGGTATCGATCTCGACCAGCACGGGTAGTTCCAGCCCGTGGTCGCGCGCGTAGGCGCTGGTGGCCACCGCCGCCTCGGCGTTGTCCAGGATGAGCGTCAGCCTGGCTCCCCGCCGCGCCAGGCGCTCCACGTGGGGCAGCTTGGAAGGGGCTATGCCGACGGCATAGAGGATGTCGGTCCAGCCGTGGTCCAGGAAGTATTCGGCTTCCTTCAGCGTGGAGACGGTGATGGGTGTGCCGGGCGGACCCAGGCGCCGAGCGACGTCGGCGGACTTGTTGGTCTTGACGTGCGGCCGCAGCGCGACGCCGAAGGGAGCCAGCCGCTCGCGCAGCCGCGCGATGTTGCGGTCCATCCTGTTCCGGTCCAGCACCAGGACCGGGGTTTCGAGTTCGTTCAGTTGCATGATGTGCCTGGGTTCAATCGATATAGACGTTCTTGGCCTCGAGTATGGGGCGCAGGCGGGCGATCTCGCTGTCCACCAGCCGGGCGAGGTGGCCGGGCGTATTGTCGGCGCGGGCGGGGAATTCCACGCCCACGTCGCGCATCTGCCTGACCAGCGCGGGGTCGGCCAGGGCGTCGTTGATGGCGGCGTTGAGCTTGTCCACGATGGCGGGTGGCGTGCCGCGGGGCGCGAACAGCGCGTTCCACGAGCGGAAGTCGATGGTGGTCCTGCCGCTGCTTTGCGCCGTGGCGACCTTGGGCAGGCCGGGGAAGGGTTCGCGCGTCAGCACGGCCACGGCGCGCACGCGTCCGCTGGCCGCTTGAGCCAGCGAGGTGGTGGTCTGGTCGCACATGAAGTCGGTCTCGCCACCCATCAGTCCGGTCATGGCGGGCGCCACGCCCTTGTAGGGCACGTGCATGACTTCGGCCTTCATGTCGCTCAGCAGCAGCAGGCAGGCCAGGTGCGCGATCGAGCCTACGCCCGCGCTGCCGTACGACATCGTGGTCTTGTGGGCCTGGAGGTAGTCGGCGAACTGCGGGAAGTCGTTGACCGGCAGGCTCTGCTTGACCAGCAGCAACAGCGGGGCCGACCCGACCTGGCCCAGGGGTTCGAAATCCTTGCGTGCGTCGTACAGCGGCTTGCGATACATGATCATGTTGGCCGCATGCGTGCCTATGGTGCCGAAGCCTATGGTATAGCCGTCGGCGGCGGCGCGCGCCAGCTTCTGCATGCCGATCGAGCCGCCTGCGCCGCCGACGTTCTCGACCACGACCGAGACGCCCAGCCGAGGCCCCAGCCTGGCCGCCACGGCCCGCCCCAGCGCGTCGCTGGGACCGCCCGCGGGGAAGGGCATGATCAGGGTGATGGGCTTCTCGGGCCAGGCCTGGGCGCGGGCGGAAGAGGTGGCGGCGAGCGCGAACAGCGCCCCCGCGGCGATGGCGGCGATTCTCATGGGGACTCCTGGAAGGGGAAAGGTCCGGCGGCGTTGGGGTTGTCAGCCGCGCCGGGGGCTGTTGGCGAGTTCCAGCACCGGCAGGATGCCGTGCGCTTCCTGGCGCGCGGCCGGCGCGCCGTCGGGCAGCGCCAGGCCTACGCGGTTGTGCCAGAAGGTGTCCATGCCGACAGCCGAGGTGCCGAAGAGGTCGTAGCCCGACCCGGCCACGAATAGCGTGTTGCCGGGCCGGGCGCCCAGTTCCTGCAACGCCATGCGGTAGGGGCGGGGATCGGGCTTGTAGTAGCCGGCCCGTTCCGAGGTCACGACCACGTCCATGGGAACGTTCAGGAGGCCGGCGGCCAGGTGGCCCAGCCTCTCCGAACAATTGGTCACCACGCCCAGGCGGTGCGTGCCGCGCAGGCTTTCCAGCACCGTCGCCACGCCGTCCCAGGGGGCGAGTTCGGACCAGCGTTCCTCCAGTGCGTCGGCGACGGCCAGCGGCAGGCCGGTCTCGGCCGCGGCTTCCCGCACCAGGGTTTCGTAGGGACGGTAGGCGCCGCAGGCATAGGTTCGCTTCAGGTAGGCGGCGCGCCAGGCGCGGCCCGCTTCCTCGCCGCCGGCGGCGCTGTTCCACAGCGTCCAGGAGTCCAGCAGCGCGGTCAGCAGGTCGAACAGGACGAAGTCGTATTGGCGGGTCATGGCAGTCGGGCAAGGTCGGTGAGTGATGGCCAGTGTAGGAGCCCCAAGGTCATCTGTGGTTAATGGAATAGAATTTCTTCATTCACCAAAAGGTTAATGATGAAGCTGGACATCGACGACCTGCGCTTCGTCCTGGCGCTGGACCGGGTAGGCAGCCTGGCCGCCCTGGCGCGCGAGGAGAACGTCACTCCGCCCGCCGTCACCAAGCGCCTCGGCCAGCTCGAGGCGCGGCTGGGCGTGCGGCTGGCAATGCGCACCACGCGCCGCCTGCAGCTGACGCACGAGGGACACCTGCTGGCCCAGCATGCCACCGGAGTCATCGAACGCATGCAGGCCATCGAGGAAGCCTTGCAGCAGCGCAGCCAGGTGGTGGCGGGCAAGCTGAAGGTGCATGGGCCGTTCGGTTTCGGCCGCCGGCATCTCGCGCCGCTGCTGGATGCGTTTCGAGCCAGCCATCCGCAGGTCGAGGTCCAGCTCTTTCTGTCCGACAACCTCATGCTGCCCAGCCAGCCCGTGCACGGACGCGATGCCTTCGATGTGCTGGTCAGCATCGGCGAGATGCCCGATTCGCGCTGGGTGGCGCACCGCCTCGCGCCCAACCGGCGCATCCTGTGCGCCGCGCCGGCCTATCTGCGCGGCGCGCCCCCCATCGACAGTCCCGCCGACCTGGCGCGCCACGCCTGCCTGGTGCTGCGCGAGAACGACGAGGACGTGACGTTGTGGCGCTTCACCCAGCGCGAAGGCAGGGGCGAACCCCGCCTGCACACGGTGCGCGTGCATCCGGCCATGGAAAGCAACGACGGCGAAGTCATCCGCCAGTGGTGCCTGGCCGGGCGGGGCATCATGGTGCGCTCGGAATGGGACGTCGCCTCCGCGGTGGCCGACGGATCGCTGGTGGCATTGCTGCCGCGTCATCGGCTGCCTGACGCCGACGTGACGGCGCTGGTGCCGCAGTCGCGCATCGCCTCGGCACGGGCCCGCTTGTTCGTCGACATGCTGAAGAAGGCCTTCCGGCCCCGGCCGCCATGGCGCGCGGCATGACGGCGCGAACGCCCGGACCCGTCCTCTACAATGCCTGCGCATTGCCACCCGGAGGCCCGCCCTGAAATCCCCCAAGCATTTCGACCTGCGCCGTCATCTCCCCCATCTGCTGCGCCGCGCCCATTTCGAGGCCGAGGCGCTGTTCGCCAGCATGTCCGACGAGGGCGCGACGTCACGCCAGATGGCGCTGCTGGTGGCCGTCCACCAGATGCCCGGCGCCTCGCAAAGCCAGGTCGCGCAGGCCATCGGGCTGGACTTGAACACGTGCAGCGATCTCGTGGCGCGCACCGCCGCCAAGGGCTACCTGGTCCGCCGCCGCTCGGAAACCGACCGGCGAACCTTCTGCCTGGACCTGACGGAAACCGGCCGCGAGGTCATGGCGGCCTCGGTCGCGGTCGCACCCCGCTACCAGGCCCGGCTGGCCCAGCGGCTGGACAAGGACGAACGCGAACAGCTTACCGCCCTGCTGCGCAAGATGCTGGGTTTCGACGACTAGCAGCCGCCAGCGTTTCCGGGATTTTCCTGATCGCAAGAAACTACGTGTTCGTATTAAATGCGGCATCGCATGTCTTCGACGAAGGGCTCGCATCCATGGCGGAACTCATTGCATTCGCTCCCGGCAACTATCGCTACCTGCCAGGGGGATTCCAGTACAGCGCCGCCGTCATCGCCGACGCGGGCCATGTCATCGAGCGCGCGCGCTTTGCCCGGCCGGTGCCGCTGGCCGAGGGCTTCGCCCGCATCCGCGACCACCTGGCCGCCGTGGGCCGGCCGCCTGCCGCGCTCTGCGCCTGCGAACTGCGCTCGCCCGCGCCCATGAGCGAGCCCGAGTTCATCGCCTTCAATCGCCGCTACGTGCAGCCGCTGGCCGAATGGGGGCTTTTCAAGGACGAGGCCAATCCCGTCGCGCGCTGCAACCTGATACCGGAGGTCGACGCGCCCGCCGAACCGGGTTTCTACGCGTTCAGCTATACCGTGCCCGCGCAAACGGAGGGTCCGCCCGACTTCGTGACCTCGGGCGCGGCCGAATGCCCGGACCGGCCCAACTACCGCGCAAGCATCGTGCGGCTGGGGGAAACCTCGCCCGACGCGTTGCTCGACAAGCTGCGCTTCGCGCTGGGTGACCTGCAATCGCGATTCGACGCGCTGGGGGTGTCGGCGCACGATGTCACGGGCATGAACCTGTACACCGTCCATGACCTGTATCCGGCCATCGCGTCGGAGTTCGCGCGCCGCGGCCTGCTGGCGGGCGGGCTGGAATGGCACTGGGTACGGCCGCCGGTGCGCGACATCGAGATAGAAGTCGATGCCCGGCGCGTGTCGCGCCAGGTGCTGCTGTCATCCACCCGGAGTGCCTCATGAAATCGCTGCGCGCATTGCGTCACCTGCTTGCCACGACCCTGCTGGCGCTGCCTTGCGCCGTCGCGGCCGCCGGCCCCGAGGTGCCGGGGCCGGTCAGGATACTGGTCGGCTTTCCCGCCGGCGGCACCATAGACGTGGTCGCGCGGCTGGTGGCCGAGCAGATGCAGGGCGACCTGGGAGTGCCCGTGGTGGTCGAGACCCTGGCCGGCGCCGGCGGACAACTGGCGGCCCAGGCGCTCAAGCGTGCCGCGCCGGATGGCCGCACGCTGATGGTCGCGCCCGACCACACCGCCGTCATCGTGCCACTGACCGTGGCCAGGCCCGGCTTCGACAGCCGGACGGATTTCGCGCCGGTCGGCATGGTGGCCGACTACGCGGGCGCGCTGGCCGTCAGCCAGGCCAGCGGCATCAAGGACTTGCCCGGCCTGATGCGCTACGTGCAGGCCCATCCGGCGTCGGGCGGCGTGGGCGTGTCCGCGCCCGGCAGCAAGCCGCAATTCCAGCTGGACGCGCTGGCGAGGTCGCAGAAACTGCCGCTGTCCGCGGTGCCCTATCGCGGTTCGGTGCCCATGGTCCAGGACCTGGCCGGCGGGCACATCGCGGCGGGTATCACGGCGCTGGGCGATTTCCTGGAGTTCCATCGCGCCGGCAAGCTGCACGTGATCGCCGTGACGGGCGAGCGCCGCTCCGGGTTGCTGCCCGAGATCCCCACGGCCGCCGAGTCGGGCTATCCGCTGCGGCTGGATTTCTGGGTCGGCCTGTTCGCGCCGGCCGGAACGCCGCAACCGCTGATCGCCCGCTACAACGCCGCGTTGAACAAGGCTCTGGACGTGCCCAAGGTGCGCGAGCGCATGGCGGCGGTGGTGTTCGATCCCCGGCCGGGCTCGCCGTCGGCCTTGCGGCAGCGCATTGCGGCGGAGCTGGAGCAATGGGAGCCCATCATTGCCGCCTCGGGGTGGGTCAAGCAATGACGGGCGCCAGCGCGCGGCTCAGTTCGCGGTAAGCCGGCGGTAGAAGTTCGGCAGCGCGAACAGCGCGCCGTGCACCCTCGCGTTGTAGTACTCCAGGTCGCCGATCCGGCGTTCCTCCAGGCGGGCGTGGATCGTCTCGCCCGGCACCGTGTCCGGGTCCAGCGCATCCGACGCCACCGCCAGGCCCCAGTACGTGCCGTACAACGGGATGTGCACGCCGTAGGGCCGCACGTGCGCGAACTGGCCGCGCAGCGTGCCGCAAAGCTCGCGAACCTGCTCGGGCTGGTGGAAGGGCGAGCCCATGTGCAGCACCAGCGCCCCCCCGGGCGCGAGGGCGTGCTTGCAACGGCGGAAGAATCCGGGCGTGTAGAGCGGGCCGGCCGGCGTGTCCGGATCGGTCAGGTCCAGCAGGATCAGGTCGTAGCGGTCGGACGTGCGTGCGAGAAAGGCAACGCCGTCCTCGACCAGTACCGTGGCGCGTGGATCGTCCAGGGCGCCCCGATGGATCTTCTCGAGGTAGCGGCGTGCCGCGTCGATGACCTCGCCGTCCAGGTCGACCAGCGTGACGCGTTCGATGCCGCGGTGCTTGAGCAATTCCTCCAGCGCGCCGCCGTCGCCTCCGCCTATGATCAGGGCGTTCCGGGGCGCGGGATGCGCCGTGGCGGCCGGATGCACCAGGGCTTCGTGATAGAAGAATTCCTCGGCCTCGGACGTCATGTAGCGTCCGTCCAGTCGCAGGGTGCGGCCCAGCGTTGCCGACTCCAGCAGTTCCAGTCTTTGGTACGCGGTCTGACGGTTGAGGATGCGGCGCTCGAACCGGAAGCCGAAGTACGCCTGGCCGGCCACGTCCTCGAGCACCAGTTCGCCCGCGTCCGCGGGCCCGTCGACGTCGCCGCGGTTCAGATGCTGGCGCTGCATGTCGCTCGGCCGGAAGGCTTCCACGATGGCCTTCATGAGGGCCTCGGCCTTGCGCGAATTGTCTTCCTGGAAGTTGCAGACATAGACGTCCAGCGTCACGCCGTTTCGTTCCGGCCAGGTATGGACGGCCAGGTGCGATTCGGCCAGCAGCAGCATGCCCGTCACGCCGCCGGGCTGGCCCTGGAAGTCGGGGAAGGTGTGCCACTTTTCGTCGACCAGCGTAAGGCCGGCTTCGAGCGTGTGGCGGCGGCAAAGGCGCGCCAGCGTGTCGGCGTCCGTCATCAGGGCGGACTCGCAGGCGCAGTGATAAAGATCTGCGGTAAGGTGCAGGCCTTGCATGGTGTCGATGCTCCTTGGAAAAGAGTCTTGCGACCAAGGGGATGGGCACAACGAAAGCCCGGAAGACCAACGGCCTCCGATTCGAGTGACAACGGCCCGTTCCTTGCGGAACGGCTGGGCAAAATGGCCGAGTCTACCCCAACCCACCAGGATGCGCGAGACGAGGAGCCGCGACGTCCATGCGTCAGCGTTCTTGCGCCTCGCCCACCGGCGGGCCCACGTAGCGGGACTGCGGGCGGATCAAGCGTCCCGTCGAGGCCTGCTCGCGCGCATGCGCGATCCATCCGGCGGCGCGCCCCATCGCGAAGACGCAGGTGAAGGTATCGCGTTGGAATCCCAGCGCATCCAGCAGCAGCGCGGTGTAGAACTCCACGTTCGTCTCCAGGGTGCGGCCGGGCTTGCGCCGGCGCAGCGTATCCAGGGCCGCCGCTTCGATCGCCTGCGCGAGCGCGGCGCGTTCGCGGTCGGCGCGGCCGTCCCGGAGCAGCGGGCCCAAGGCGGCCTTGAGCGCGTCGGCGCGCGGATCGCGGACCCGATAGACCCGGTGTCCGAAGCCCATCAGCCTGTCCCCGCGGTCAAGCGCGGCCTCCAGCCATGCGCGCGCATGGTCCGCTCGTCCGATGGCGTCGAGCATGTCCAGCACGGGTCCGGGCGCGCCGCCGTGCAAGGGGCCCTTCAGGGCGCTGATGGCCGCCAGCACCGACGACACCAGCCCGGCGCGGGTGGATGCGACGACCCGGCTCGCGAACGTGGATGCGTTCAGGCCATGATCGGCCACGGTAACCAGGTACGTGTCCAGCGCGCGGGCCTGCAGAGGCTCCGCGGGAAGTCCGGCCATGCGCAGGATGTCGGCGGCGTGGCCGAGGCTGGCATCCGGAGCAATGGGACGCAGGCCGTTGCGCAGCCGGACCAGGCCGGTCGTGAACACCGCCGGTGCCGCCACCAGCCGCAGTGCGGTCGCGGGTTCGTCGCCATCGGCGATCCTGGCGGTCAGGGCGCGCATCGCGTCGATGGGCTCCTGAGCGACCAACGCCGGATCGGCGAAGGACAGATGTTCGAACACTTCCCGGCGCGCCGCGCCCAGCGCCGCCTGCCACGAGGCCGGGGCGCGCTCGAAGAATCCGTCGAACAGCAGCGCCATCACCGCCTCATAACCGGCGTGCCCGGCAAGGTCGTCCAGCGAACGGCCCCGCATGACCAGCCTGCCCTGTAGGCCGTCCACGTCCGACAGCACCGTTTCCGCCGCAATCACATCATCCAGACCAATCGTCATCATGCTCTCCTTGTTGCTGGCTGGATGTTGGTATGCAATAGTATTGACGTCAATCTTGATTTATTTTGTCAATATAAAGGCAAGCCATGGCCTGGATGACGGCGCAGGAAGCGATCGAACTGACCGGGGTGCGCGCGCAGACGCTGTATGCCTATGTCAGCCGGGGCAAGGTCCGCTGCAAGCGCGACGGCAAGGACCCGCGCCGCAGCCTCTATCATCGCGACGACGTGGTGCGCATGGCGGGGCGGCCGCGTGGCCAGCGCAATGCGCAAGCCATCGCGGGCGAGACGCTGGAATGGGGAGCGCCGGTGCTGCCCTCCGCCGTTTCCACCGTCCAGGATGGCCGGTTGTGGTACCGCGGCCTGGACGCCGTCGAGCTTGCGCGGGGCAGCCAGCTCGAAGACGTGGCCAGGCTGCTGTGGGACGCCGATGCGGCGCCTGGCATGGCCGGAACGCGTGCGCGCGCGGCGCCGGCACGGGACGAAGCCGGCGCCGTGCACCTGGGGCTGGTTGCCATGGCCACGCGCGCCGCCGCCGACCTGCCTACGCATGGCCGGGCGGCCGCGGCCTTGAAGGACGAGGCGCCGGCCGTGCTGGCAACGCTGGCCGGGGCGATGTTCGGCACGCGGGTACTGCGCGCGGGCGGCACCATCAGCGAGCAGGTGGCCGCCGCGTGGGAGCGGCCGCGCGCCGAGCCCGCCATCCGCCAGGCGCTGTGCCTGATGGCGGACCATGAACTCAATGCTTCCACCTTCGCCGCGCGCGTCGCGATCTCGACCGGCGCGAGCCTGGCGGCGGGCGTGCTGTCTGGACTGGCCACCCTGACCGGCCCCTTGCATGGCCGCGCGCCCATGGCCCTGAAGGCGTGGATGGATGCGGCGGCCGGCGGCGACATGGAGACCGAGGTGCGCGAGCGACTGCGGCTGGGACAGGGATTCCCGGCCTTCGGGCATCCGCTGTATCCCGAAGGCGATCCCCGCGCGGCCGCGCTGCTCGATAGCCTGGCCGTGCCGGCCGCCTACAGGCATCTTGCGCGCCAGGTCGAGCGGCTGGTGGGCGAATCGCCCAATATCGATTTCGCGCTGGCGGTGCTGGCCGACGTGCACGACCTGCCGCCGCACGCGCCCCTGGCGCTGTTCGCCATGGGACGTTGCGTGGGATGGCTGGCCCACGCGCTGGAGCAGGCCGGGTCCGGCCACCTGATCCGGCCGCGGGCCCGCTATGTCGGACCCCCGCCCGAAGCGGGCCACGCCGGGCCGCGGCGCAAAAACAAAACCCCTCGCCGGGGCGAGGGGGCGTCGGTGATGCATGTGCGGGGCGCAAGCCCCGAAGCGCTCGTCAGCCGGCGGTGATGCCTTGCGACTTGATCACCTTTTCCCAGGTCTTGGTCTCGTCGGCCTGGAACTTGCGGAAGGCTTCCAGGCGCAGCGGCGACAGCTCCAGGCCCTGGGCCTTCAACGTCTCCAGCGTGGCGGGTTCGTTCAGGATCTTGGTCACGTCGCGCGCGAGCTGGCCCGAGATGTTGGCCGGCGTCGAGCTGGGCACGTACAGGCCATACCACGACACCACGTTCACGCCCTTCACGCCGGTCTCGGCCAGGGTGGGGATCTCGGGCATGATGGGCGAACGCTCGGAGCCGGTCAGGGCCAGCGCGCGCAGCTTGCCGGACTTGATCTGGGGCATCAGGGTCGGCAGCGCGCCGAAGATGACCTGGATCTGGCCGCCCAGCGCGTCATTCAGCGCCTGGGTCGTGCCCTTGTACGGA
The DNA here is from genome assembly GCF_029845405.1 of Pigmentiphaga sp. GD03639. Classification (NCBI taxonomy): domain Bacteria; kingdom Pseudomonadati; phylum Pseudomonadota; class Betaproteobacteria; order Burkholderiales; family Alcaligenaceae; genus Pigmentiphaga; species Pigmentiphaga sp. GD03639. The sequence continues at coordinate 27,036 of NZ_JAOCLR010000025.1, read as the reverse complement.
ACGTGCAGCAGGTCGGCGCCGGTGGCTTCCTTGAACAGTTCGCCGGCCAGGTGCAGGCCGCTGCCCACGCCGGGCGAGCCGTAGGCCATGGTGCCGGGCTTGGACTTGGTCAGCGCGATCAGTTCCTGGATGTTCTTGGCGGGAACTGAGGGGAACACGGCGACCACGTTGGGCGCCTTGGCCATCATCGCAACCGCGGTGAAGTCCTTGTCCACGTTGTACGGCAGGTTGGCCATCAGCGTCGGGTTGATGGTCATGTTGCCGGCCGGCACGACCAGCAGCGTGTGGCCGTCGCCGGCGGCGCGCTTGACGGCGTCGATGCCGATGTTGCCGTTGGCGCCGGGACGGTTGTCCACGACGGCGCTCTGGCCGTATTCATTCTGCAGGCCGGTGCCCAGCAGGCGGGCCAGCACGTCGACGGGGCCGCCCGGCGGGAACGGGGCGATGATGCGGAACTGGCCGTGCTTGAGCGAGGCCTTGGCGGCAGCGTCGTCGGCCGCGGGAGCCTGGGCGAAAGAAGCCGTGGCGACCGCCGCGAACAGCGCGCCGGCAGCCAGGCGAGTGCTAGTCTTAAACATAATGAACTACTACTCCATGACGGAAAGTCTCGCGCTTTTGGCGCGTGATGAACAGGACCACGGATAGCGCGGTCCTACGCTTGTCTCCTTCCTCCAGTCCACCCATCGCCGTTGTCGGCGATTCCTCCGCGAGGGGAAGCCCACCCCCTACCCGCTTACGCGGGCCCCCTCAAGGGGGCGAAACCGGCGGACTGGCGAAGCCAGATCCGCGGTTTCCTGGGTCTAGTACCTGTTTCTTGGCACGTCACACTGTTGCTACCGCTGGCAGCCAGCGATAGCAACGGAGCTACACCCCAAGATAACGGTACTAGACCCAGGATGTGGTGGATCCGGCTTTGCCGGTCCACTCGCATCGCCCCCTTGAGGGGGCGCCCGAAGGGCGTGGGGGTGGGCTTCCCTGCCGGTCCGCCAGTGCCGCCCCCTGGGGGGCGCGCGTAAGCGCGTAGGGGGGATCAAATGCTCACTGCATGCGCCTGATTGCCGATGGCGCGCACGACGCTATAGACAGTCAGGGCGGAAGTCTTGGGGTTGGCCGCGAGCGGCTTGCCCCGCATGGTGATCTCGAAGCTGCCGAAGGCGCCGCTGGCTTCCACGTGGTGCACGTTTTCCTTGCTGGAGGGGTCGGCAATCAGGCGCACCTGGGTGCGGTCCAGGCCGAGGCCGGCCAGCGACAGCGTGGCGGCGACGTTGGCGTTCTTCGGGAAGAGCCGGGCGGCTTCGCCGGCGGGGCCTTCGAAGATCACCGTGGGCTCGGTCAGCGCCTCGAGCTTGAACTGGCCGTCGGCCGGCGTGTCCTTCCAGGCCAGGGCCGGCTTGCGGCCGGTGTACACCACCGAGTCCAGGCCACCGATCTTGGCCGCGGCCAGCGCGTCGATGCCGCCGATGGCGCCCGACAGCAGCTGCACCTGGGTCTTGCCGCGCTTGGCGGCATCTTCCAGCTGGCGCGCCAGTTCGACATCCGACAGCGCGCCGATGGACACCACCACGCAGGGGATGCCTTGTTCGAGCGCGGGCAGCACGTGGGCACGCAGCGCGCCGTGGCCGGCGCATTCGACCAGCAGGTCGGGGCGCTGGGCGACCTCGGCCAGGCCGGTCACGACCTGGGCCTTGGGAGCGATCGCGGCGACCTGCTCGCGGGCCTGGTCCAGCGTGTCGGGGGCGACGATGACGCTGTCGATCGACACGTCGGAATCGTTCTTCAGCAGCGACAGGACGGAGAGGCCGATGGCCCCCGACCCTATCATCGTGATTCGTAGCATGTTGGCTCCTGGGCGATGCGTTGCCCGGTCAATGGGACGGTGAATAGTTGAGCAGGCGCGACAGCTCGTCGGCGGTGCCGCGCACGCGGCCGATCAGCTCGGATACGCGCGCTTGCTCGACGCGCGACGACGGCAGGGCGGCGCCCAGCGCCGCGACCACGCGGCCGGTGTGGTCGCGCACCGGCGTGGCGATGCTGGTGATGCTGGGTTCGTAGAAGCCGGCGCCCATGGCGTAGCCATTGGCCCGGTCCTGCGCCAGCAGGCCCTGCAGCGCGGTCAGGGTGGACGGGGTGCTGGGCGAATAGACTTCCAGTTCCTCGTCGGGATAGAGCTCGCTCATTTCCCGATGGTCCAGGTCGGTCAGCATCACGCGGCCGAGCACGGTGGCGTGCGCGGGCAGGCGCGTGCCCAGGTTGACCGCGCTGGGGAACAGCGTGGGCGCCGAGACCTTCGCCACGTAGACGATGGAACGGCCGTCGCGCACCACCAGGTTGCACGAATAGCCGATCTCGTCACGCAGGCGCTGCAGCAGCGGCGATCCCAGTTCGGTCAGCTCCAGCGAGGCCAGGTATTCGAAGCCCAGGCTCAGCACCGCCATGCCCAGGCGGTAGTTGCGTCCGCCCTCGGTGCGCTCGATGAAGCCCAGCGCTTCCAGCGTGGTCAGCAGCCGGAACACGGTGGAGCGTGGAAGCCCCATCTTTCGAGCGAACTCGGGCGCCGACAGTGTCCGGTTCTGGCGGCTGAAGTGGCTGAGCAGCCGCAGGCCTCGCTCCAGGCCCGGGACGATGTAGCGCTCGGGAATGTCTTCGCTGATGGCGGCGTCGTTCATGGTCAGCGGGGCGTGGCGTCGGCGATGGCCGCGGCGTGCGCGCCTTCCAGTATGGCCGCGACGGCCTCCGGCCGCTCGATGTGGCAGGCGTGGCCGGCCACGGCGATGGAGCCGTAGGGCGCGCCGAACATCTCGGCGATGGCGCGGCAGTTGGCCGGGATCGTGACGGTGTCCTGGTCGCCGGAATGGACCTCGACCGGCATCGCGGCCGGCGCGTAGGCGGCCATGTCGGCATTGCACAGCATCTCGATCGCCTGGCGGTAGCCGGCGGTATCCAGGCGCTCCATGTTCCAGCGGACCCAGGCCAGGGCCTCGGCGCTGGGTTCGGACGACAGCATCTTGGCCGGGCGCGTGCGCGCCATGCCGGCGATGCCGACCTGTTCCAGCGTGCGCAGCCGCTCGGCGCGCACCGCTTCCTGGCGCTCGGCCAGCGCGGGATTGCCGTAGCCGCGCGTGGGGCTCAGCAGCACCAGGCGCGCGACCCGCTGCTTGCCCAGGTCATGCGCATAGGCGGTGGCCATGAGCGTGCCGAGCGAATGGCCGACCAGCACGCAGCGATCGATGCCCAGCGCATCGAGCATCTGGTCCAGTTGACCCGCATAGTCTTCCGCGCCCGGCGAGGCCGGCGCCAGCCGCGCCGAATTGCCGTAGCCCGGAGCGTCCCAGGCGACCACGCGCGCGCGTTCGGCCAACTTCAGCGCCGCATGCAGCCACGAGCCCGCGCCCGAGCCGATGCCATGCAACAGCACGATGGCCATGCCGTCCGCGCCCGGCGTGCCCGCCTCGCGATAACACTGCACGCCCCCGGCCGTTTGCACCGATTTTTCGGCGAAACGGCTATTGAGCAACTCCAGCGTTTCCGGCGACGGTTCCGGCGCCAACGTATCGGTCTGCATCGTCCTAAATCCAGAAAAAATCCACCCCGTACCCGCTTACGCGGGCCCCCTCAAGGGGGCGGCGCTGGCGGACCGGAGGGAACGCCCACCCCACGCGGCCTATTGCCGCTCCCCTCGAGGGGCGGCGCCGGCGGACCGGCAAAGCCGGATCCGCGGCGCCCTGGGTTTAGTACCTGTTTCTTGGTACGCCACATCGTTGCTACCGCTGGCAGCCAGCGATAGCAACGGTGCCACAGTCCAAGAAATGGGTACTAGACCCAGGATGCGGTGGATCCGGCTCCGCCGGTCCACCCGCATCGCCCCCTTGGGGGGCGCGCGTAAGCGCGTAGGGGGGGACCTATTACCGTTTGATCTTCGCCAGCGGGTGCTCGGGCGGGTAGGTCGGGGTGATGGGCTTCTTGGCGCCCAGCATCACACACATCAGGGCGTCTTCGTCGCCGATGTTGATTTCCTCGCGGTACACGCCCGGGGGAACCGACACCAGGTCGCGGTCGGTCAGGATGGTTTCGAAGCGCTCGCCGTCCTTCTCCAGGATCACCTTGAGCTTGCCACGGATGACGAAGAAGATTTCCTCGACGTCGGTGTGCAGGTGCGGGGGGCCTTCGTGGCCGGCCGGGATCACCATGGTCGAGAACGTGAAGTGCTCGGAAGGCACGGTGTTCGAATCGGCGGCGACGCCGGTGCCGCCCGTGCCGACATAGCGCATTTGCGCACGGCGGTACTTGGGATCGAAGTCGGCCTGGAACTTCAGGGCATCCCAGTCGTACTTACGGGTCGAGAACCGCGCGACGCGCGAGTTCATCCAGGTCTCGAAGTCAGCGCCTTCGGGGCGGTCCCAGCTGCGGGCGACTTGCTGTTGTTCGGACATATCCGTCATGGTGTACTCCTGCATGGGCGGCTAGGCGCCGCGAGAGCGGGTGGAGGCGGGTCCGGGAGGGCCCGCCGCGGTGTGTTCGCTGTCACTGCCACGCGTTTTATATTTAAAACGCGGATTTAATAGTGAAACAAGGGTAAATATACGCCCTCTTGGTGAAATCGTCACTAGGGTAAACACTAGGTCGCCATTACCGGGTACAATCGCGGCTCGCGCCTGGCTCCAATCCAGGCGTGCATCCGGCCAGGCGCCACGCGCCATGTCTTCCGGGCTCCACCCGGACAGCCGTTTTCCGGCCGGCCTATCCCCAGTTAATACGTACGTCAGCCTCGATTGGAGTCACTCAGCTTGAGCGACGGGCCGTCGCTGGAGTTGTCTTGATTACTTCCGATATTTCGTTTGCCGACCTCGGCCTGGCCGAGCCGCTGATGCGCGCCATCGCCGATGCCGGCTATACCCATCCCACCCCCATCCAGGCCCAGGCCATTCCCCAGGTGCTCAAGGGCGGCGACCTGCTGGCCGCCGCGCAGACCGGCACCGGCAAGACCGCGGGCTTCACCCTGCCCCTGCTGCACCTGCTGTCGTCGAACCGGCCCGCGCAGATGCGCCCGGGCCGGCCGCGCTGCCTGATCCTGACGCCCACGCGCGAACTGACCGCGCAGGTCGAGGAATCCGTCCAGATCTACGGCAAGTACCTGCCGCTTAAATCCATGGTGATGTTCGGCGGCGTGAACATCAATCCGCAGATCAGCGCGCTGAAGAAGCCGGTGGACATCCTGGTCGCCACCCCCGGCCGCCTGCTGGACCACGTGGGCCAGAAGACGCTGGACCTGTCCGGCGTCGAGATCCTGGTGCTGGACGAAGCCGACCGCATGCTGGACATGGGCTTCATCCGCGACATCCGCAAGATCCTCGCGCTGCTGCCGGCCAAGCGCCAGAACCTGTTGTTCTCGGCCACCTTCTCCGATGACATCCGCGCGCTCGCCAAGGGCGTGCTGAACGATCCGGGCGAGGTCTCGGTCGCGCGGCGCAACACCGCGTCCGAGCTGGTGCGTCAGTCGGTGCTGCTGGTGCAGAAGGAACAGAAGCGCGACCTGCTCAGCCACCTGGTGCGTAGCAACGGCTGGAAGCAGGTGCTGGTGTTCACGCGCACCAAGCACGGCGCCAATCGCCTGGCCGAGAAACTGGTCAAGGACGGCGTTCCCGCCGCCGCCATCCATGGCAACAAGAGCCAGTCCGCCCGCACCAAGGCGCTGGCCGGATTCAAGGACGGCTCGGTGGAAGTGCTGGTGGCGACCGACATCGCGGCGCGCGGCCTGGACATCGACCAACTGCCGCAGGTGGTGAATTTCGAACTGCCCAACGTGCCCGAGGACTACGTGCACCGCATCGGCCGCACCGGCCGCGCGGGTGCGACGGGCGCGGCGGTGTCCCTGGTCGACGGCGAGGAAGGCAAGCTGCTGGCCGACATCGAGAAGCTGATCAAGCGCAAGATCGATCGAGAGCCCCTGCCCGCCTTCACCGTGTCGGCGCCCGATCGCGACGAGCGCGCCGAACGCCCGCCGCGCTCGCATGCGCCGCGCCAAGGCCAGGGACGCCAGGGCGCGCCGCGTGACGGCGGTCGTGGACAGTCAGCACATGGTTCAGGCGGCCGCCAGCCGTCCGGGAGTGGCCGTGGACAGGGCGCCGCGCGCGGGCAAGGCCCGGCCAGCCGGCCGGCCGCGTCCCAACCCAGCCAGGCCCGGCCAGCCCAGCCGCGCCATGCCGCGCCGGCTTCCCAGGGCGCGGCGCGCCCCGCCGGCGAAGCCCGCAACGGCGGCGCCCGTCGCCCCGCCCTCTTCACGCCCAAGCCCCAGGGCTGAGTCTCCCCGCGCCGCCGGACTGCCTGCGCGGTTCGGCGGCGCGGGCCATCGTTTTCTTCTCTCCGCTTTCATTTCGTCCGCGTTCCGTATCGGCTCTTCCCGCGTTGACGCCGCTTGGCTACGCTCGTACACTATTTGCGAAACTTAGTTTCGCAATGCGAACATATCATATCCGGTCATCACCCCATGTCCTACAGCGAGAAACAGCACGCATGAAAGCCTCATACGACCAACCGCGCATCCTGATTGCCGGCGCGGGCATAGGAGGGCTGACGACGGCCCTGGCTCTCAGGAAACTGGGCTTTCGCCACGTCGAGGTGCTGGAACAGACAGCGGTGCTGAAGGAGGTCGGCGCGGGCATCCAGCTCGGCCCCAATGCCGTCAAGGTCCTGCACGACCTGGGCATCGCCCCGGCGCTGGAAGCCGTGGCGGTGGCGCCGCTTGCCACCCGGTCGCGCGACTGGGCCAGCGGCCGTACCATCCGCGATTTCCCGCTGGGGCCGGAGTGCGCGCAGCGCTACGGCGCGCCCTACTACCATGTGCACCGCGCCGATCTGCACAATGCCTTGATCGATGCGTACGGGCGCGAGAACGTGCGGCTGGCGCAGCGCGTCAAGACGTATGCGCAGGACGCGGCGGGTGTGCGCGTGGTGCTGGAGTCGGGCGAGACCGTGGAAGGCGACGTGCTGGTCGGGGCCGACGGCGTGCACTCGGTCGTGCGCGGCCAGTTGCTGGAAGGGCAGGATCCGCGCTTCACCGGGCTGCTTGCCTGGCGGGGCATGGCGGATGCGGACCGCGCCCGCCACCTGGGCATCGAGAAGAACGTCAACGCCTGGTGGGGGCCGCACCGGCACTTCGTGAACTACTACGTGTCGGCGGGCCGGCGCATCAATTGGATAGGTATCGTGCCGGCGGGGGAATGGCGGCTCGAATCGTGGTCGGCGCGCGGCGACAAGGCCGAGGTGCTGAAGGAGTTCGAAGGCTGGCACCCCATCGTGCGTGGCCTGATCGAGGCGACCGACGAGGTGTTCAAGTGGGCGCTGTACGACCGCGATCCCTGGCCGGTGTGGACCCGGGGCCGGGTGACGCTGCTGGGCGACGCGGCCCATCCCATGGTGCCTTTCCTGTCGCAGGGCGGTTCGCAAAGTATCGAGGACGGCCTTGTGCTGGCGCTGTGCCTGGCCGGGCTGCCGCACGATCCGGCCGCCGCGCTCAAGGCCTACGAGGAGCTGCGCACCGCGCGCACGGCGCGCGTGCAACTGGGCTCGCGCGAGGCGGGTCGCATGTTCCACCAGACCGATCCGCTGAAGAAGTTCATGCGCAACCTGAAGTTCCGCTGGGCCGCTCTGACCAACAGCCAGGAGAAATGGCGCCGGGTCGACTGGCTGTACAGCTACGATTGTCGGGAGGCCGTGGCCGCGAAGCTGGGCACCGTGTCCGCTAGCGTGCCAGCTCCCACCGCCGATAGCATCGCCTGATCGCCGCCGCCGACGGCAGCATCACCGTGGGCAGGTCGAGCCCTTCGATCATCTCGACATAGCGTCGGCGGTTGCGCGGCGTGACCACGGCGATATGGTGGATCATCGCCCACTTGACGCTGTCGCGGCCGCCGTCCAGGGCGCCGCGACGGTCGCGCTCGAACCAGGTCCGGCGCAGGTAGCGCAGCAGGCTCAGCGGCGTGGAGATGTCCAGCAGGATCACGCCGGTGGCGCGCCGCAGGCGCTGCGGCATGCAGCTGGAATAGTTGCCGTCCATGACCCAGCGCTCGCCTGCGATGGCCGCGTCGTGCAGGGCGGTGAATTCCTGCGTGGGGCGGGGTTCCCAGTCAGTGTGGGGCAGGTGGTAGAGCCGGTCGAGGTGGACCGGCTCCAGGGCGCATTTGCGGGCGATCGCCTCGGCCAGCGTGGACTTCCCGCTGTTGGAGGGCCCGACGATGCAGATGCGCGGCCCCAGGCTCGCAAGCTTCATGAAAAAGGTGTCCTTCACATCCAGGCACCTTTTTATTCGATGGCGTGCGCACTGGCCAGTCCGGCGGAGATCAGATCGGCGGGCGTGCCTCGAATCCCAACACCGCCTCCAGCGCGTGCGCCGCTTGCAATACCTGGGCATCGTGGCCCCGCGGTGCGGCGATGTGCAGGCCCATGGGCAGGCCGGCGGCGGTCAGTCCCATCGGGATGCTGATGGCGGGCTGCTGCGTCAGGTTGAACAGCGAGGTGTAGGGCGTCCAGGCGCGCCGGTTGGGAAATTCCTCGAATTCCTTCGGATAGCTCAGGTTCGCGTCGAAGGCGGGGGCCGCGACGGTGGGCGTCAGCAGCAGGTCGAAGCGCTGGTGAAAGGCGTGCAGACGCCGTGCCAGGTCCTGGCAGCGCGCTTGCGCGCCCATGTAGTCCTCCAGCGCCAGGCCGGCGCCGTCCTCCAGGATGCCCGCCATGACGGGCGACAGCAGCGCGCGCCGCTCCGCCGGCATGTGCTGCAGCGCGTACCGGTATCCCGCCTGCAGCAGGACCAGGTAGTCGTCGATAGGGTTGTCGATGTCAGGATCGGCTTCCTCGACGATGGCGCCGAGCGCCGCCAGGCGTTGCCCCGCCTGCCGGAAGGCCCCGGCGATCTCGGGATCGACCCGGGGAGCGTAGCCCAGGGTCAGGCTGAGGGCGACGCGCTTGCCGCGCACGCCCTGTTCGAGATTTCCGCCCAGGCTGTCGGGCCGCCAAGGCAGCGCCATGGCGTCCCGCGCGTCGGGCCGGGCGATGATGTCCAGCACCGTGGCGGTGTCCCGCACGTTGCGGGCCAGCGGGCCGACGCAGGACAGGCCGCCGGCCACGTTGGGCGGATACATGGGTACCAGGCCGCCAGTGGCCTTGAAGCCAACCACGCCGGTCAGGGCCGCGGGGATGCGCAGCGATCCGCCCGCGTCGGAACCCAGCGCGAAGGGGCAGAAGCCGGCCGACACCGAGGCCGCGCCGCCGCCCGAGGAGCCGCCGGCCTGCTTGCTCGTGTCCCAGGGGTTGGTGGTGGCGCCGGTGAGTGGGCTGATGGTGACGGGGCCCGCGCCCAGTTCCGGCATGGTGGTCAGGCCCAGCAGCACCGCGCCGCCTTCCTGGCAGCGCAGTACCGCGGGCGCGGTGTCCGGCACGGGATCGGCGGGCATCGCGCGCGAGCCGCGCCGATGGGGCAGCCCGGCCACCATCAGGTTGTCCTTGGCGGTGAAGGGTGCTCCGTCCAGCGGCCCGAGCGGCGCCCCGCGCAGCCATCGCGCCTCGCTGGCGCGTGCCGCCGCGCGGGCGCGGTCTTCATCCAGGATCGTGAACGCGTTGATGCGTTCGTTCAGCGCGGCGATGCGGTCGAGTTGCGCCTCGAGCGCCTCGACCGGGGATATTTCCTTGCGTTCGAAGGAGCGGGCAAGTTGCGCTAGGGATAGGAACGGCAGGTCTGGCATGCTGTGGGAAATCCTGGGTTGGTCGATGGCACGCTACTGCGGCCGCGCGCCGTCGACGCGCTGGTCGGGGGCCACGACGTCGCCGTCCACGACCATGGGTTGGCCATCGACGTGGAACGAGCATTTGCGCATGGGAATGTCCAGGTGCGCCTTGGTGCGGCGGCTGCCGCCGGGGCCGGTGGAAAACAGGAAGTTGCCGTAGAACGACCGGGCTTCCATGCCGATGGTGGCCGCCTTGTCGTACAGCCCGAGCGAGGTCCAGCGGGCCTTGGGCTGCAGGCCCCAGCCCAGGTGCGATACGGCGTAGGCGTCGGGATCGTCGAAGCCGCGCAGGTAGGTGTCCAGGAATTCGGCATCCAGCCCGCCCGAGATGCGCACGATGGTTCCGCGCTCGATCTCGAGGGTGATGGGTGACTGCACGTAGTTCTTGAACGGCAGGATGATGTCGCCGGGCGCCAGCACGACCACGCCCTCGGCCGTGCCGTCGTCGGGCAGGCGGGCGACGAAGCCGCTGGGCCAGTGGTCCCAGCGGCCGGGGCTATCCACGTAGCCGTACTCCGCCGTGATCGGATAGGCGCCGATGGACGCCGTCAGCCGCGTGCCCGCCGCGGAGGTGACGGTGATCCGGCGTCCCCGCGCATAGGCGTCGCGCGCGGCCAGCACGCGGCGCCGGTCGTCCGGCGACGGCATCACGCGCGCGAGGACTTCCGGGGGTTCGTAGGCCAGCAGCATGCGGGTGCCGGACTCCAGCACCGCGCGCTGGCCCGGCGTGAACAGCAGGAATACGGTGTCGATGACCAGGTCGGCCGCCTTCATCGCGGCCAGCGCCATGGGGTCGTCGTCGATGGGCGAGGCGCCGCTGACCACGGTGGGATCGGCGCCCACTTCGCAGGTATCCCAGTTGGGCGCGATGTCCAGCTTGACCACCCGCGCCTGCAGCGCGGCGGCCGCCCGGGCGGCGGCATCGACCACGCGCGGGTCGGAGTTCTGCGAGGTCAGGATCAGCACGTTCTCGCCGGGGGCCAGTTTCGAGAGCTCCAGGACTTCCGTCCAGCAGCGGGTCAGTTGCGAAGGACTCAGTGGCATGGGGCCTCCAGGGTGTCGAGCGTGGCCAGCACCTCGGCCAGGGATTGCACCTCGCCGTACTTCTGGCCGATGTCGAAGAGACTGGCGTCGTGCGGGGCCAGCGCGCGGTCGCCGACGCAGTCGGCCACCACCACGGGGCGGAAGTTGAAGCTCATCGCATCCACCACGGTGGCGCGCACGCAGCCGCTAGTGGTGCTGCCGGCCACCAGCACGGTGTCCACGCCGCGCCGGATCAGCCATCCCGCCAGGTCGGTGCCGAAGAAGGCCGACGGCTGAGTCTTGCGGATGACGGCATCCTCGGGCCGGACTGCCAGCTGCGGGACGACGTGGCTTTGCGGGTTCTCCTCGTGCAGCGAGGCCAGGGCCGGTATCTTCATGCAGAAGACGCTGTCGGCGCCCGGGGCGTAGACGATGCGGGTGAATGCCACGGGCAGCTTCGCGCGCCGGGCGGCGGCCAGCAGCGTGACCGTGGCCGCGATGGCGTCCGGGATATTGCCGCCGCCCAGCACGTCGGGATCGTTGAAACCGTTGACGAAATCGACCACGACCAGGGCCGGCTTCCGGCCCCAGCCGCTGCGGGCGCCCAAGCCCTGTTTGCGATAGACCGCCGCGGCGGTGTCGTTCATCGTTCTCGCCCTAATAGGAGCCGTTGAGCAGCGCGCCGGCCCGCGGGACATGTCGGGGCAGGTCCAGGCGCTGCAGCATGGTGTAGGTCGTGGCCACCGCGGCCGACAGGACCGGCAGGCCGCGGCGAGCCTCGACCTCCGGGATCGCGGCCAGCGACGGCATCTGCACGCAAGCCGACAGTACGATGGCATCGGCGCCCCGGACATCGAGCCTGTCGGCGATTTCCACCAGGGCCAGCGGGTCGCGGTTGCCGACGGCGCGGTTGTCGTCGATCTCCAGCGAGATCGCGTCCAGCACCTCGATGCCTTCGGATTCGATGTAGTCCACCACGAGCTGGGTCAGCGGCTTCATGTAGGGCGTGACGACGGACACCTTGCGGGCACCGATCGCCCGGATGCCGTTGAGCAGCGCGCCGGCGCTGGTCACGACCCGCGTATCGGGATGGCCCGCCGCGGCGATGCGCGTCAGCTTTTCTTCGGAAACCCGATGGTAGCCCTTGCCCATGGACATGATGGCGACCAGGCAGGCATAGCCGATGACGTCGACGGCGGCGTCGCTGAGCTCGGCCGCACAGCGGTCGGCCTGCGCGTCCATGGCGGCCAGTTCCTCCTTGTTGACCTTCATCATTCTCATCCGGCTGGAATGGAAGGTGAAGCGTTCCGGGGCCACGGTCTCGCGCGCGCGGAACATGGCCGGCACCTCGGTCTCCATGGTGGTGTTGGAACTGGGGACGATCTGTCCGATGCGGTACACCGGCTTGCTCATGTCGATGAAGTTTCCATGGTGGGCTTGGGACGCGGTCATGGCCGCCGTCCGTAGCGGTTGAACGAATCGTGTTCCAGGCGGAAGGCATCGCCCAGCCGGCAGTATTCGCGGCCGGCCAGCCGCCCCACGCCGCGCAATGCGGCCATGCCGATGCGGCCTTCCGGGGCGACCACGCCGGGATCCACGTGGATGGCGACGGCCTCGCCCAGGACCAGGGTGTAGCTGCGGCGCGATGGGCCGGGGCACGACCAGGCCGGCCACCAGCTTGTACAGGCGCGCCGGATCGGTCTGCTCGGGAAGGTAGCGGATCTTGGCGGTCACTCGGGGCGGATGTTGGCTTCGCGGATGACGGTCTTGAAGGTGGCCAGTTCATCGTGGATGAGCTTGGCCGATTCAGCCGGCGACGCATAGCGCGTGATGATGGACTGGGCCAGCAGCGGTTCCTGCACCGCCTTGTCGGAGAAGACCTGCTTGAAGGCGCGGTCGAGCTTGTCGATGACGGATGCGGGCGTGCCGGCGGGCGCCAGCGCGAACAGCTTGGCGCTGACGTCGTAGCCCTTGAGGCCGGCCTCGGCGGCGGTCGGCACGTCGGGCAGGAGACTGATGCGCTCGGGCGAGGCGACAGCCAGCGCGCGCAGCTTCTGGTTGCGGATGTGGGGCAGCGTGGCCGCCAGGCTTTCGATGCTCATGTTCACCTGGCCGCCCACCAGGTCGAGCAGCGACGGCGAGATGCCCTTGTACGGGACATGCAGCAGGTCCACGCCCGCCGCGCGCTTGAACATTTCCCCGGCCAGATGCTGCACCGAGCCATTGCCGCTGGAGGCGAAGGTCAGCGCGCCCGGCCTGGCCTTGGCCAGCGCGACGAGTTCCTGGACGGAGTTCGCCTTGACGCCGGGATTGACCACGATCACGAACGGAATGCTGCCGAACACCGAGACCGGCGTGAAGCTTTTCTCCAGGTCGAAGGGCGTGGAGCGTTCGTACAGCGAGGCGTAGATCGCATGGCTGGTCAGGGAGCTCCACAGCAAGGTGTAGCCGTCGGGCTCGGCCTTGGCGACGGACTCCGCGCCTATGCTGCCGGTGGCGCCGGGCCGGTTGACCACGACGACCTGCTGGCCGAGCTGCTTGGCCAGCATGGGACCGGCCACGCGCGCGGCCGCATCCACGCCGCCGCCCGGCGGCCACGGCACGACCAGGGTGATGGGGCGTTCCGGCCATTCGGCGTGGGCGCCCAGGCTGGTTGCCAGCGCGATGGCCCCGATGGCGGCCTTCAAGACAGCTTTGACATTCATGCTCGACCCTTCATTGTCGTGACGAAGCCCGCGGCTCCCCTGCCCGCGGGACGGTTGTGCATTCCAGGCCGTGGGCGGCCTAGTCTCCTTTGAGGTTCGCAATGCGAAACTAAGTTTCGCAAACTTTTGGGGTATCCTACCCAACAACTTTTGCGCGTGTCAACGAAGTTTGCGAGCAGCTCGGATGAGAGGAACTTCCCAATCGAGGGCGATCAGCCCGGTGCCATTTGCCGAGCCGGATGCCGACGAGGATCCGGGCAGGCAATTCGTGACCGCGCTGGCCCGGGGGCTGAGCATCCTCAAGGCCTTCACCCAGGGCGATACGTCGCTGGGCAACCAGGAGCTGGCCGAGCGCACGGGCCTGACCAAGCCCACGGTGTCGCGCCTGACCTATACCCTGACCCGCCTGGGCTACCTGGCCTGTTCGCCGCAGACCGGCCGCTACGAACTGGGCACGTCGGCGTTGGCGCTCGGGTATTGGGCGATGGCCGGATCCTACATCCGGCAGGTCGCCAAGCCGTTGATGGAGCGGGTGTCCGAAGAATTGAACCTGTGCTGCGCCCTGGGCTACCGGGACGAGGCCGACGCGGTGTACCTGGAACATACGCGCGGTTCCGGCGCGCTGATCATGAGCGTGCAATCGGGATCGCGTACTCCCCTGGTGACGACCGCCATGGGCCGCGCTTTGATCGCGGTCATGGACCGCGGCGAGCGCGACAAGCTGTTCGCCGCCGAGAAGGTCCGTTACGGCGCGCAGTGGCCCAGGATCCTGAAGGGCATCCAGGAAGGGCTGAAGGATTACCAGGCGCGTGGTTTCACGCTGTCCCTGGGCGACTGGGAAAAGGAAATCAACGCCGTGGGCGTGCCGCTGGAACTGAACGACGGCAACCCGCCCATGGCCCTGATCCTGGGCGGTTCTTCCTATGTGGTCGATCGCCAGCGCCTGGTGGAACACGTCGGCCCCCGGCTGGCCGAACTGGCCGCGCAGATTCGCCAGGGCCTGAAGTTCCGCGGCTGATTCCCCCCTTGTCGCCACGCGTCGCCGTCGTTCGTCCGCGACGCCCGGACGCGCTCGCGCCCGCGTTTTTCCGCCCCCGTTTTTGCTCATAGATCCATGATTATTTGCAATGCGACACGCGTGGAGCCGCGGCATAAGATGCGCCCGTCGATGACCGAACGAGGAACCGGGCAATGCCGACCGACCACCATGCAGTCGCCGCGCCGACGCTTGCGCAGCCGGGCCGCCGGCGCGCGCTGAAGGGACTGGCGGGCTACGCCTCGCTGTGCGCCGGATGCCTGGCGTTGTCGGGCCGCGCCGGTGCGCAGGGCGCCGCCCCTCATCGCATCGATACGCACCATCACATCTTTCCGCCCGCCTACCTGGCGGCCGCGCGCGACGGCGTGGTCGATTCGTCGCCCGGCGCGCCCACGGACATGTTCGACAAGTGGTCGCCGCGCAAGTCGCTGGACGACATGGACAGGCAGGGCGTGGCCACGGCCATCGTGTCGATTTCCACGCCGGGCGTGTTCTTCGGCGACGTGGCGCAGGGCCGGCGCCTGGCGCGCGAGTGCAACGAATACGGCGCGAAGATGATCGCCGATCATCCCGGCCGGTTCGGCATGTTCGCGGCCGTGCCGCTGCCCGACGTGGAGGGCAGCCTGCGCGAGATCGCCCATGCGCTGGACGAGCTCAAGCTCAACGGCGTGGGCCTGCTGACCAGCTACGGCGACCGCTGGGCCGGCGATCCGGCGTTCTTCCCGGTGTTCGAGGAATTGAACCGGCGCAAGGCCACGGTCTACTTCCACCCCACGGCCGCCAATTGCTGCGGCAACCTGGTGCCCGAGACCAAGGTGTCGCTGGAGTACCCGACCGACACGACACGCTGTGCCGCCAGCCTCTACATCAACGGTGTGCTGTCGCGCTGCCCGGACATCCGCTTCATCCTGTCGCACGGCGGCGGGTCGCTGCCCAGCTTCGCCAGCCGCATCGACGCGCTGTTCGCGGGCTCGCCCACCGCGCCGCGCTGGCCGACCCGCGCCATGGACGAATTCCGGCGCCTGCACTACGACACGGCCGCCATCCTGAATCCGCCCGCGATGGCGGCGCTGCGCCAGCTGGTGCCGGCCTCGCAGATCCTGATGGGCAGCGATTTCCCCTACCGGTCGGCGGGACGCGCGGTCAAGGAGATCCGCGACCTCGGCATGTTCACCGAGGCCGAACTCGAGGCCGTCGAACGCGGCAACGCGCTGCGCATCGTGCCCGGTCTGGCGACCGCCGGCAGGCCCGCGGGCTGAGGCTTCCCCGTTCCCGGCCGGGGCCGGGGACACCCTTCCCATCTGTCAGGAGAGACTCATGCAGCAAGCACCGAACGCGCCGCTGCGGCGCCAGCTTCTTACCGCCGGAGCGGGCCTGGCTGCCGTGGTCGGCGCCGCCATGGGCAGCGCGCCGGCTCGCGCCGCGACGCCGCCTTCGCAGTCCGAGGCCCTGGAGCAACTGCTCAGCAAGCAGGCCATTGCCGAGGTGCTGTATCGCTACCCGCGCGGTCTGGACCTGCTGGACCGCGACATCCTGCTGTCGCTGGGGCACGCCAACGGCACGGTGCAGTTCGGCAAGATGCGCTTCGATTCCTGGGCCGCGTTCGTCGATTGGTTGCTCGATGCGCATAAATCCATGCTGTCCAACAACCACCGCATGACCAACATGCTGATCGAGGTGCGGGGCGACAAGGCGGTCAGCGAAACCACCGGCACCGCGACCCTGGTGGTCGCCGTCGAGAAAGACCAGATCGAGGAGCGCTGGATGCATTCGCGTTATCTGGATCGCTGGTCGCGCCGCAACGGCAGATGGGCCATCGACTCCCGCCAGTCGGTCACGGACTTTCGGCGTATCGAGGTCTTCCCCGCGTCCGAGCTGAAGACCCGCTATAGCACGCTGGGGGATCGCCTGGGCAAGGACGATCCGTCATACAAGTTGTTCAACTTCCAATGAGCGCATCCATGAATGCCGTATCGAAGCTGGGGGCGGCATGCGCGTTGTCGCTGTTGGCCTGGGGGGCCGCGCAGGCGGCCGACCACATGCCGCAGGGCGAACGCACGCAGGGCCGCTCGTATTCCCCCGCGGTCGTGACCGAGGGCGGGCGCATCGTCTGGCTGGCGGGCGAAACGGCCACCACCGACCTGCAGGGCCGAGACATCAAGGGCGACTTCGAGGCGCAGGCGCGCACGGTGTTCGCGCTGATCGACCAGACCTTGAAGCGCGCGGGCGGGAGCCTGAAGGACATCGTCACCATGACGGTGTACATGACCGACGTGCGCAATGGCGCCACCTTCGCCAAGGTGCGCAGCGAGATGTTTCCTGATCGACGCTTCCCGGCCAGCGCGCAGATCACGGTCTCGGCCCTGGCGGTGCCGGGCATGCAGATCGAGATCCAGGCCGTGGCGGTGCTGGACGACAAATGCTCGCCGGCCTCGCCCTGCCTGCCGAAGTAGCTGGCCGGGACGGACGCCAAGTCGTTTCCATCAGGCAGAAATCCCGGCTGCGGACCGGGGCCCCAGGCATATAGTCCCCCACATATCGCTTCTTCCATTCTCCGGAACGAAGCGGCCGACCACCATAGAGGGGACATCTGGAGATGACACAGGCGGACGACATTCCGGTGCTGATCGTCGGCGCCGGCCCGGTCGGGCTGGGACTGGCGCTGGATCTATCCTGGCGCGGCATTCCGTGCACGCTGCTGGAACAGCGCGACGGCTCCATCAGCACGCCCAAGCTGGGCGCCGTGGGCGTCAGGACCATGGAGTTCTGCCGCCGCTGGGGCATCGCGCAGCGCGTGCGCGAGACGCCGTTCAATCCCGACTACCGGCTGGACATGGTGTTCTGCACCAGCATGACGGGCCACTTCCTGGCCCGCCACGAGTATCCCAGCCTGCGCGACGACGCGCCGCCCGGCGAGAGCCCCGAGAAGAAGTGGCGCTGTCCGCAGCTGTGGTTCGACCCGCTGCTGACCCGCTGCGCGACCGAGTATCCGTCGCTGGACCTGCGCTACTGGCACCGGCTGGAAGGTTTCGAGCAGGACGCCGACGGCGTCCGGGCCGAGGTGACGGACCTGAAGACCGGGCAGCGCACGACGCTGCGCGCGCGCTACCTGGTGGCGTGCGACGGCGCGGGCAGCAGCGTGCGCCGCGCGCTGGGCATAGAAATGGCGGGCACGCGGGCGCTGGATCATTCGGCGGCGCTGTTCTTCCGTTCGCCGGCCCTGACCCGCAGCCATGACAAGGGCGAGGCCGAACGCTATCTGTTCTTCGGCGCCGAGGGCTTCTGGGGCAACATCAGCGCCATGGACGGCCGCGAGCTGTGGCGCATGACGGTGGTCAGCAACGAGGCGCAGGTCGAGCAGGTCTGCCGCGATGCCCAGGCCTGGGTGCGCCGCGGCATCGGCCGCGACGACGTGCCGTTCGAGGTGATCTCGGCCCTGCCGTGGCGCCGCAGCCAGTTGACCGCGACGCGCTACGGCGACCGCCGCGTGCTGATCGCCGGCGATGCCGCGCACACCATGTCGCCCACGGGCGGCTTCGGCATGAACACCGGCATGGGCGACGTCGTGGACCTGGGCTGGAAGCTGGAGGCCATGCTGCGCGGCTGGGGCGGGGGCAGCCTGCTGGACAGCTACGAGGTCGAGCGCCTGCCGGTGGGCGAGCGCAACGTCAACGCGTCCGCGCACAATTACTTCGCGCTGAAGTCGGTCGAGGACGCTTCGGAGCTGCTGGAAGACTCCGCGCGCGGCGAGGCGCAGCGCGCGCAGGTCGGCGCCGCCATCGCCGAGGCCACGCACACCGAATGGGAGACGCTGGGCATCCATCTGGGCTACCGCTACGAGGATTCGCCCATCTGCGTGTCGGACGGCACGTCTGCGCCGCCTGACCATCCCCGCTACTACACGCCGACCACCCGGCCGGGGCATCGCGCGCCGCATGCCTGGCTGGACGATGGCCGTTCCACGCTCGATCTGTTCGGCCGGGGCTTCGTGCTGGTGCGCCTGGGGGCGGAGCCGCCCGACCCCGCGCCGCTGGTCGAGGCGGCCCGCCGGCGCGGGGTGCCGCTGGAAGTCGTGGACATTGCCTTGCCCCGGGTGGCCGAACTGTACGAGCGCCGGCTGGTGCTGGTGCGGCCCGATGGCCACTGCGCCTGGCGCGGCGATGCCGCGCCGGCTGATGCGGATGCCGTGATCGATGTCGTGCGCGGCGCCGCCCCGCGTGCCGATGCGTCCCGATAAGCGCGGAAGGAGACATTCATGAGTCCAAAGCCGATCCGGCGCCTTGCGCCGTGGATGCTTGCCGCCGCCGGGGTGCTGGCGGGCGCGCAGGCGTGGGCCGTCTATCCCGATCGCCCTGTCCGGCTGATCGTGCCGTTCCCGCCCGGGGGCGCCAGCGACCAGGTGGGGCGGGTGGTGGCCCAGTATCTGGGGCAGAAATTGGGGCAGACCGTGGTGGTGGAAAACCGCGGCGGGGCCGGGGGCGCGATAGGCGTGGCCGCCGCGGCGCAGGCCGCGCCGGACGGCTACACCCTGCTGCTGGGGACGGCCGAGTCCTTCGGCATCGCCGAGAACCTGACGCCGGGCCAGAGCACGCCCGCGGTCCGCGATTTCACCCCCATCGCGCTGGTCACGCGGATTCCCTCGGTGTTCGTGGTCAACCCCCAGGTGCAGGCCAGGACCCTGATGGAGTTCGTGAAGCTGGCGAAGTCCCAGCCCGGGCGCTACCACTTCGGTTCGCCCGGCACGGGCACCAACGTCCACCTGATCGGCGAGATGCTCAAGGCCCGGTTCGGCCTGGACATCGTGCACGTGCCCTACAAGGGCGGCAGTCCGGCGGTGACCGATCTCCTGGGCGGGCAGATCGAGATGATGCCCTCGGCCGTGGCGGCGGTCGCGCCGCGGATCAAGGACGGATCCCTGCGCGCGCTGGCGGTGACCAGCGCCGAGCGCTCGCCCATGCTGCCCGAAGTGCCGACCATGGCCGAGGCCGGCGTGCCCGATTTCGTCGCCGGCGGCTGGTTCGGCGTGCTGGCCCGCGCCGGCACACCGCCGGAGGCGGTGGCCAGGCTGGAGCGCGAGCTGGAAGCGGTGACCCGGATGCCCGAGTTCAAGGAGCGCATGGCCGGGATAGGCGGCGAAGGCAAGGCCCTGACCGGGCGCGCGTTCGGCGATTTCATCGCCGCCGAGACCGCGCGCTGGCGCGACATCATCAAGGCGGCGGGGGTCAAGCCCGACTGACGGTGGAAAAAGCCACCACGCTTGCCGCATCGCGGCGGCGCTGCACCCCAGGGGGGCAATAAAAAAGGTCCGGCTCAGGGCTTGGGCATCACCGTCCCGCAGGACTTGCAGGTGCGGAATTCCTCGCTGTCGAAGAAGCGCTGGTAGGCCTTGGACACGGGGTCGGCCTTGTAGTCCGCGACGTGGCAGGATTCCTCGTGCAGCAGCGTGTCGCAACTGGGGCAGAACCACTGGAAGCGGTCGATCTCCTCCGGCTTGCGCTTGCGTTCCTGCACCAGCAGGTAGGCGTCGGGCGGGAAGCGCGGCGAGTGCGGGATGCCCGCCGGCGTGTAGATGACCGATCCCTGCGGCAGCACGGCGATCTCTTCCTTGCCGTCGGGCGTGCGGTAGTGCAGGTTCATCTGCCCCTTGACCATGTACATCATCTCGTCGCTGGGGTTGATGTGGAACTCGCTGCGGTACTCGCGTCCGCGGGCCAGGAACACGAGGGACTCGGGTTCCTGCCAGAGCACGGCCACCCGCTTGCCGCTGGCGGCCAGCTCGTCGCCCTGCTTCATCAGGTCGACGATGGGCATCTTGAACATAGGACCTCCTCAGCCGAAGTAGGCGACGCAGTCGATCTCGACGCGTACGCCCGGGCGGTGCGGCGTGCCGCCTATGCAGGTGCGGGTGACCTTCTCGCCGCCCATGAACGCGCGGAATTCCTCGTTGAACGCGGGGAAATCCGCCACGTCGCGCAGGCATACCCGCATGTTGACGATGTTGGCCGCGGTGGCGCCGCCTGCCTCCAGCACCGCCATCAGGTTCTGCAAGGTGCGCCGCGTCTGCTCGCGGATGTCGTCGGACACGACTTCCTTGGTAACCGGGTCCAGCGGGCCCTGGCCCGAGACGTAGAGGAAGTCGCCCGCCCGGATGCCCTGGGCCAGCGGCGAGGGGGTGCTCTTGTCGGTGAACCCGGTGACGGGGGCCTGCGCGGACTGCACGATTATCTTAGGCATGTTCGGACTCCTGGAAAAGATGAGTGGACTCCAGCATTTGCGCGAAGTCGAGCACATCGTCGTCGCGATACTTGCGGCCGACGATCTGCAAGCCGACGGGCAGGCCGCCGGCGTCGGTGGTCAGCGGCATGGACAGGGCCGGCTGCTGGCTCAGGTTGAACGGGAAGGTATAGGGGTTCGCCAGTTGCCAGTTGAAGGTCTGGCGGATGTGGTCGCGCAGCGGATGATCGTCGGCGCACAGCGCGCCCACCCGCGGCGCGCCGGCCGGGCTGGCGGGGGTCAGCAGCAGGTCGACGTCGGCGAAGGCCAGCGTGAGCTGGGTTGCCACGTCGCGCAACTGCGTCCGCGCCCGGGCCAGGCGTTCGGCGCCGTGCGCGGCGCCGCGTTCGCACAGCTGTTGCAGGCGCGGGTCGAGCTGGGCGCGCTGGCCAGGGGCGGCATCGACGAAGGACTCGTAGAGGCGGTTCTCCCACAGGGCCCAGGCGTTCTCGGCCAGCGACATCCAGTCCATGCGCAGGCGCACGACGGAATGGCCCCTGCGGCCCAGCCGCTGCGCCAGTTCCTCGACGGCTGATTCGACCCGGGGATCCAGCCCCGTATCGGGGCCGGCGTCGGTCAGGTAGCCGATGGCGGGCCGGCGCGGCGGCAGCTCTTGCGCGCGCGCATACAGCGAATGGGGGTCCAGCGGGTGCGGCCGGCCCATGACCTGCAGCGCCAGCCGGCAATCGGCCACCGTGCGGGCGATGGGGCCCAGGTGCGCGTACTCGGCGAAGGCGCTCAGGCGCGGCCCCGACGGAATGGCGCCGAAGGTGGGCTTGAGCCCGACCAGTCCGCAGTACGAGGCGGGGATGCGGATCGAGCCCCCGGCGTCGCTGCCCAGCGCCAGCGGCCCCCAGCCCTTGGCCACGTGCGCCGCCGCGCCCATGCTCGAGCCGCCGGCGCTGCGGTCCGGCGCCAGCGGGTTGCGCGTGATGCCCGTATAGGGCGACTCGGAGTCGGCCAGCCAGCCGAACTCGGTGGTGGTGGTCTTGCCGAACAGCACCGCTCCGCCCTGGCGCAGCAGCGCCACGCTGGGCGCGTCCGCGGCGGCGGGCGGCGCGCCGGCCGTGATGGCCGAACCGCGCCGCGTGGGCCAGCCGGCCACGTCGACCAGGTCCTTGATCGACACGGGCACGCCGTCCAGCGGGCCGATGGGCGTGCCGCTACGCCAGCGCCGGGCGGAGGCCTCGGCGGCTTGCAGCGCGGCGTCGCGGTCCAGTAGGCAGAAGGCGTTCAGCTCCCGCGCATCGTCGGCCACCGCGTCCATCAGCGCCGTGGCCAGGTCGAGCGGCGACAGCGCGCGGGCGCGATAGGCCTCGTGCAGTTCGGCCGCCGTCTTCGACAGCCAGGCGGAGTCCGCTGCGGACATGGGCGAGCCTCCTATCGGGGTTCGATGGTCTCGAATTCGACGTTGGCCAGCCGGCCGTCGACCCTTTGCACCTTGCGCATGTAGACGCGCTGCTTGATGTCGCGCGTGGCCGCGTCGATCTCGATCGGGCCGCGCGGGCTTTCCAGCTTCACGCCCTTCATCGCGGCGATCAGCGCGTCGCCGTCGGTCTTGCCCTGGGTCTTGCGCAGGGCCTCGTAGATCAGCGCCATGCCGTCGTAGCCGGCCACCGCCATGATGTTGGGGCGGGCCTGCTGCCCGCGCGCGGCCTTGAAGGCCTGCACGAACTTCTTGTTCAGCGGCGAGTCGTGGTCCATGGAATACGGATAGCCGGTGACCACGCCCAGCGGCGTGTCGCCCATCGAATCGATGGTGGGTTCGTCGGTGATGTCGCCCGTGCCTACCATGGCGATGCCGCCCTCGGCCAGGTTGCGGGCGCGGTACTCGCGCATGAAGGATTGCGCCACGTCGGCCCCGTTCACGAAGGCGAAGACCGCGGACGGCTTCAGGTCCTTGATCTTCTGCATGTAGGCCGAGAAGTCCATGGTGCTGAGCGGCGTGCGCACCGAACCCACCACCGTGCCGCCGGCCTTCTTGTACGAATCCATGAAGGCCGCCTCGACCTCGTGCCCGGGCGAGTAGTCGGCCACCATCGAGTACGTCGTCTTGTAGCCCTGCTTGATCATCCATTGCGAGATGGGAGGCACGATGGCGGGCAGCGAGAACGAGGTGCGCACGATGTAGGGCGAGGTGGACGGCAGGCTGCCCGAGGCGGCGTTCATGATGACCATGGGTTTCTTGGCCTCGGTGGCCAGCGGCGCCACCGCCAGCGCGTTGGGCGAGAACGCGAAGCCGGCGATGAAGTCCACCTTGTCGCGCACCACCAGTTCCTGCGCGTGGCGCTTGGCCAGCTCGGGGTTGGGGCCGCCCACGTCCTTGACGATGACCACGACCTTCTTGCCGGCCACGGTGTCGCCATGCTCTTTCAGGTAGAGCTGCACGCCCGTTTCCATCTGCTTTCCGAACTCGGCGAACGGACCCGACATTTCGCCGATGAAGCCCACCTTCACGACGCCCTGCGCCTGCGCGCAGGCGGCCGCCATCAACGCGCCCGCGGCCAGCCCGCAGCGCAATCCCGCTTGTCTACCTTTCATGATCAGACGACTCCTTGCCGTGAGAGCCGGCACCGACTGCGCCGGAGATTCGAATCAGGAAACCGCGGCGCGCTTGCCGACACCCAGCAGTTGGTCCAGCAGTTGCGTGTCGGCGGCCAGCTCGGCGCTGCCGCCGGCATAGGCCACCACCCCGCGCTCGAGCACGATGGCGTGCTGCGACATGGACAGCGCAAGGACCGGATGCTGCTCGACGATGATGGCGGTCAGGCCTTCGTCGGCGCACATGCGGCGCACCGCCTCGGACAGCTCCTCGACGATGATGGGAGCCAGGCCCTCCATGGGCTCGTCCAGCAGCAGCAACTGCGGGTTGGTCATCAGCGCGCGGCCGATGGCCAGCATTTGCTGTTCGCCGCCCGAGAGCTGCCCGCCGTAGTTGCCGGCGCGCTCGCGCAGGCGCGGAAAGAGCCCGTACACGCGCTCGAGCGTCCAGTGCGTGCCGCGCGCGATGACTTCCAGGTTCTCGCGCACGGTCAGCGACGGGAACACCTCGCGCTCCTGCGGCACCCAGCCTATGCCCCGGCGCGCGCGGTCGGCCGGGCGCAGGCGGGTGATGTCCTCGCCCAGCCACCGTATGCGGCCGCGCTTGACCGTGGTGTTGCCCATCAGCGTCTCGAGCAGCGTGGTCTTGCCCACGCCGTTGCGCCCGAGGATGGCCAGGCTCTGGCCGCGTTCGATCGCGACCGACAGGTCGCTGAGCACGACCGCGTCGTTGTAGCCGGCCGTGAGGTTTTCGATTTGCAGGAAATCAGACACGCGAATTCCCCAGGTAGGCCGCCCGCACCTGCGGGTCGGCGGCGATTTCCGCGGGCGTGCCTTCCACCAGGACGGCGCCCGCCACCAGCACCGAGATGCGCTGGGCGAAGCGGAACACCAGGTCCATGTCGTGCTCGATGAAGAGCACCGTCATTTCCCTGGGCAGCCCGGCGATCACCTCGAACAACTCGCCGCTTTCGTCCTCGGGCACGCCGGCGGCCGGCTCGTCCAGCAGCAGGATGCGAGGCTGGGCGGCCAGCGCCAGCACGATCTCCAGCAGGCGCTGCTTGCCGTAGGGCAGCTCGGCGGTGTCGACGTGGGCGTACTGGGCCAGGTTGAACTGCTTGAGCAGCGCGTGCGCTTCGTCGGCCACCCACGAGCAGCTGCGCAGCGTGCGCCACCAGACCTTGCCCAGCGCCTCGCGCTCGGAGATGGCCAGCGAGGCCGCCTGCAGCGGCGTCAGGCGCGGGAACAGCGTGTTGATCTGGAAGGTGCGCACCAGCCCGCGGTGCACACGCTTGTCCGCCGGCAGGTGGGTGATGTCGTCATCGTCCAGGCTGATGCGCCCTTCGGTCGGGCGCAGGATGCCGGTCAACAGGTTGATCAGCGTGGTCTTGCCGGCGCCGTTCGGGCCGATCAGCGCCTGGCGCGAGCCGGGCGCGATGTCCAGCGTCACGCCGTTGACGGCGGTGAAGCCGCCGAAGCGCTTGGTCAGGTTCCGGGTGCGCAGCGCGGGCGTCGCGAGGGTCGCGGTCGTCATGGGCGTTGCTCCCTTACCTTGAAGGCCTTGGACAGCACGCCCAGCACGCCGCCACGGCCGATCATGACCACTAGGATCAGGAAGATGCCCAGCCAGAACATCCAGAACTTCGGATCGAAGTCGGAGAAGAAATCATGCACGGTCATGTACAGCAGGGCGCCGATCAGGCCGCCGTACAGACGCCCGGTGCCGCCCAGGATGAGGATGATGAGGATTTCGGCCGAGCGGTTGAAGCTGAGCATCTCCAGCCCGACGAACTGCGTGGTCTGCGCCAGCAGCGCGCCGGCCACGCCGGCGATGGCGGCCGAGAAGCAATAGGCCAGGCGCAGGCGCGAATCCACCGGCGAGCCGATGGCCAGCATGCGCCGCCGGTTGTCGTGGATGCCCCGCAGCACCAGCCCGAAGGGCGATTTGAGCATCAGGCGCACCGCCAGGAACATCAGCAGCACGATGCAGAAGGTGTAGATGAAGGCCGTCTTGCCCCAGAGGTCGAAGCGGAACTGGCCCAGCACCGGCCACATGTCCACGCCCTGCAGGCCGTCGGCGCCGCCGGTGATGGGGGTCAGGCGGTTGGCCAGCTCGAAGAACAGCACGCACACGCCTATGGTGATCATCAGCCGCGTCAGGTCGCTGCCGCGCACGATCAGGTAGCTGAGCAGATAGCCCAGCACCGCGCACACCGCCAGCGCCAGCAGCAGCCCGGAGAACGGTTCGCCCCAGCCGTACTTGGCCAGCAGGCCCGCCAGGTACGCGCCGATGCCGAAGAACGCCGCATGGCCCACCGTCAGGATGCCGGCGTAGCCCAGGGCGATGTCCAGCGCGATCGCGAACAGGCCGGTGATCATGATCTGCGTGATCAGGACCAGCTTCTCGGGCAAGAGAAAGTAGGTCGAGGCCAGCGCCAGCCAGAACACCACTTCCAGCGCCACGATCTGGCGCGGATTCAGATTGAGTTTGGTCATACGAGCCCCTTCTTGGGGATCAGGCCGTGGGGGCGTACGAGTAATACGACCACCATGAACACGTAGATCAGGAAGGCGCCGAGTTCGGGCATGTAGTATTTGCCGCCCACGTCGACGATGCCCACCAGCACGGCTGCGACGAAGGGACCGACGATGGTGCCGGCCCCGCCCACGCAGACCACGATCAGGAAATAGATCATGTATTTCAGCGGGAAGGACGGATCCAGCCCCAGCATGCCCAGGCCCAGCGCGCCGCCCAGCCCCGCCAGGCCGCAGCCGAACGAGAAAGTCAGGAAGAACAGCCGGTCCACCCGCACGCCCAGGCCCGCGGCCACGCGCTGGTTGTCCACCGCCGCGCGCACCATGGCGCCGTAGCGCGTCTTGTTGATGAGCAGCAGCAGCGCCGCCAGCACGGCAAAACCCACGACGATCAGGAACAGCCGGTAGGCGCCCACGTCCATGCCCAGCAGCGAGATCTGGCCGCGCAGCCATTCGGGCGCGGTGAAGGGCTGCATGGTGGGACCGAACAGGTAGGTGCCGCCCGCCACGAACACGAACACGATGCCGATGGACAGCAGCACGTGGTCCAGCGGATGCGCGCGGTACAGCCGGCGGAAGAAGACGAACTCCAGCAGCGCGCCCACCACGGCCGCGCTGATGAAGGCCAGTGCCAGGCTGGCGACGAACGGTACCTGCAGGCGGCTCATGGCCAGCGCGGCCACGTAGCCGCCCACCATGGCGAAGGCGCCATGGGCGAGGTTGACGAAGTTCATCAACCCCATGGTGATCGACAGGCCGACTCCGATCAGGAACAGCAACATGCCGTAGGCCAGGCCGTCGAAGATTACGATGCCCATGTGTGCTTCCAGGTGACGTGCGGGGGGAAGATGGCGGCCCGGACGAAGGCGGGCCGCGGAATGCGGTTAGGACAGTCCATGATCTCCTGCAGATCGCTCCGCCGCAGGGACCATGGCAGACCGGCAAGACGGCTTCATGCAGGGTCCTTCTGGGCGGTGTTGCTATTGTCCGCGCCCGGCCGCGGCCGATCCAGCCGCGTATGCTTTTTCACCGGTCTAAAAAACTTATGCCGGCCCGCCGAAGCGGGCGGACCGGGCGCGTGCTGCGTTTACTTGGCCTTGCCGGGGTCCTTGACCGCGTCGAGATGCGAGAACTCGACGTTGTACAG